>CAZENC010000082.1:0-11101 GCA_964513115.1 uncultured Desulfobacteraceae bacterium
CAACATCTCACTTGTGCTTTAAAACACATTTTGTATCTCCCCAGAATAATTGAAGTCTGGTAAATAATAGCAGTTTAGAGCTGGTCTTTTATTGCGTAAAGATCAGGCCTTGACTTTTTAATAATTCGTGGGATGATTTGCGCTCAATTTTATAAATCTCTTTTTGCTAAAGAAAATAATCTGGATTTGAAATCACATAAGAGAAACCACCAGCAATCTGGAAACGGGAAAAGATCAAGGATTTTGCTTGAGTTCTGGAAAAAATATGTAAATTCTTACCAAAAAGTGGAATTTAATTTTTTATTAGTATCTTATGTATATGTGTTTTTGGCTTTTTCTAAATTGGCTATCTATTTGAATTTAAAGCAATAACCCAATTGCTTTATTCGGTATAATTCCGGCATGATTTTTGAAGGGAATTATTGAAGTCCTATAATTTTGTTTAATCACCCTTTAACTCTCAAGCTAGGTGCTTTTCCTCTGAGAAATACCTAAGAAGGATATCTTTGCGTATTTATGTAAAACGCTTCATAAAATAAGATTTTTTCACCGCTTAACCTCCGTCTTGGAGGTGCCTCATGAAGAGACCTCTCAATCGGAATATGATAGAGCACAACCGCTGTGATATAGACCGGCGCTCTGGGGAAGATAGACGGAAAGAACTGTATAGCAGAGAAGACAACTTTCTTTACTTTTCCAATAAAGCGATGGAGAGAAGAAGTTGGGAAGAACGAAGATCAACCGATGAGCGAAGAGCGAACTGGTTAAGGGTTAACAGATGGTGTAGCTGCTTGTGGGAGATGTAACTATTCCGATCTGCGGTTTCAAGGCCTGTACTTTGAGTGCCGGGAAGGAAAACGCTTGAACCGTTCCACTGTAGTGTTGTGGCAAGAAAACGCTAAAAAACCAAATTTCACCAGCGAATGAAATTGGCGGGATCATTTAGTCCTGCCTTTAGGATATCTGTAACTGGTTGATATTTGGGAGATTGAAATCATACATAAAGGCAGGATGAAAACATATTTGATTGTATTGGTGGCAAGATATCACAGATCAAGCGCTGTCAAATTTCAGGCGTCGGTATAATTTTCATAACGTGCTTCAAGACCAAGTTTTACCATATGCCTCTGATGTTAGAAGGCCTGTTTTAGGATTGAAAATGTGTTTCTAAGCCTAATTTCGGAGCCGATTTCTTGAAATTTCAGGAAGATTTCAAATTTTTGGCTTGGTCGTTAATCTTTCTCTCTTCGTGAGCTAACCCTTGAAGTAAACGGAAAATATCCAGGAAAATAGGATCACTTCCTGGAAAATAGCATTGGCCCTGTTGGGTCGAAAATTCGATATGCTGCCAGCTTGATGCGGTCATTGATCAGAAACCATGTCAGCGCATAACCCCACACGGCGAGTCCCCAGCCCCATCCTATGGGAGCCATAAGAATTCCATAAACCGCAATGAATGTAGCAATCAGTTGCGTACCAACCACCGCCATAAATAATATCCGTGCTGGACGAATGGACCAAAAGGGGCCTCTGGTACGTGTGATAAAAATCGTCAGATGGCCTGCCACAGAAAGTTTCAGGTACATCAACGATCGGATAAATTCTCGATCAAGGTGAAACACACGCTCGCCGAAATAAAACAGCCCAAAGGACGCGATGACACCTGTGATGCCAAGCACCGTGGCAATTCCAAGTACCATGTGCATGTTCCATGATTCCGGTTTGTTTGCATAACGTACTTCGTCATAAGCAATGGAGAGTATCGCACCGTCGTTTAACAATGCCAGAAGGACAATCATCACAGCTGTTACGGGGTAAAAGTTAAACACCAGGATCGACAAGGTCATAAACAATAGCACACGGATTGTTTCAGCTATGCGATATATCGCATAACTGTTCATCCGCTGGAAAATTTTCCTGCTTTCCTTGATCGCATCGATGATCACCGACAAGCCCCGTGCCAAAAGCACCATGGAAGCTGCAGCCCGTGCAGCATCTGTGGCTCCGGACACGGCAATACCGCAATCGGCTTTTTTAAGAGCCGGTGCATCATTCACCCCGTCCCCAGTCATACCTACTATATGACCGTGTTTTTGTAGAACATCCACAATATGAAACTTATGTTCAGGGAATACCTGAGCAAAACCGTCTGCTTTCTCGATGGAATCCTCCAACTGCCCTGTCTCATGATGAAGTGTGTCGCCGAATACTCCGGCATCAAGTATATTCGTTCCCATCCCCAACTGCTTGGCTGTTTCTCTGCCGATTGCCAATTGATCGCCCGTAAGCATTTTGATGTTTACCCCCATCTGTCTTGCGGTCGCGATGGTAGTTTTGGAATCCTCTCTGGGTGGGTCATAAAGCGGCAGGACTCCAAGGAACCGCCATTGACCCTGCGAATCTGTTCGCGCCACGCCCAGAGATCGAAACCCTCGTTCGGCAAAAATGTTAATCGCCGCTTCTGTTTCCGTTCTTACTTGTGCGGCGTTGGCCGCTAAATCCAAAATAACTTGAGGTGCACCCTTGGTGACTTTGAAGGTTTTTCCGTCAACGGACTCGACAGTAGCCTCAGTGCGCTTGTTTACCGGATCAAAAGGCACAAAATGAGAAACCTGGTACCCTTTGAGAACCTGGCCGTTTTTCAGACCGCTTAGAACAGCTAAATCGATAGTGTCCTGGTTTTCCTGTCGAGAAGACAGGGCGGCGCATAGAATCACTTCTTGTGCTTCCACTCCTTCGACTGTAAACGGATCGCCCATGGTCAATTTGTTCTCTGTCAAGGTGCCTGTTTTATCCGAGCAAAGGATATCCATCCCTGCCAATTCTTCAATGGCAACCAGACGACTGACAATCGTTTCTTTCGCAGATAACAGACGCGCTCCCACGGCCATTGTCACAGAAAGCACTGTGGGCAAGGCAACAGGGATAGCTGCGACAGTCAGTACCAGTGCAAATTGCAGCGTTGCAGTCATTGGATCGCCGCGAAACAAGGCGACGGATAAAATGAGCACCACCAGTACAACAGCAAGAAGGATCAAGTAATTACCGATTTTCAACACCGCACTCTGAAAATGACTGACGGTGTGCGCTTCTTGCACCAATTGTGCAGTCTTCCCGAAGTAACTATTAGTACCGGTAGCGTAAACTAAAGCCTCAATTTCACCTTTGCGAATGATAGATCCTGAAAATACCGTCTCACCAAGCTTTCGCGTCACAGGTAATGACTCACCCGTCAATGCCGACTGATCAACTTCAACAGGGTCCCCCTCCAAAATACGCGCATCTGCAGGCACAATATCTCCCAGACGGATGCGTATGATGTCACCAGGGACCAATTCCCGTGCCGGCAGCGCGATCCATTTTCCTTCACGCCGAACACGTGCGTTGATCGCAAGCTTGGCCTTTAGAGCGGCTATGGCGTTTCCAGCCTGAAATTCCTCCCAGAAACCGATTATGGCGTTGGCCAAAAGCAGAGCAACAATAATGAAAAAATCAGTCCAGTGCAGGACAAGGGCAGATAGAATCGCTGCCGCTTCAATCATCCAAGGGATAGGGCCCCAAAAATAAGCAAGGAACCTGAAGAACGGGTTGACTTTCTTCTCGGGGATCTCATTATAACCATATCGCTTCAAACGGTCTCGACCATCATTTTGGCTGAGACCATCCGGGGAGGTTTTCAATTTTTCTTGTAATTCCGTAACGGAAATGGATTTCAAAGACTCTTTCTCTTCAGGGGTATTTGTGGCTTGTTGCATGATGACCATCCCTTATTTCTTAAATCTATTGCCCAGTGCACCTAAACTGTCTTGATCTCAATAAAATGACCCGGAGCCGTGAGTTATTCGGCAAGGGGCACATCAGGTCGCGATCATCTGAGGAGTCTTTCAGCGGTGAATTCAGTTTTTCCCCCTTTTCTGAACACCCATATTTATGTTCTGAAGTGCTCATATTTCAATTCTCTGCGGACCAGGAATAGGGAACATGGCATTTTTCGGACAAGATCGCTGATTGCACGCCCGGAAATGAAATGTTCAATATGCTCCTGTTCGTGAGCAACCATGACCAAAAGATCAATGTGCTCCTTTTCTATAAACTTGGAGATTTCATCCTTAGGATTACCTTCAATAACAGTTTCCTCTATTGATAAACCTGTTGTGTCTTCAGATAGAATATATTCATCTAAGGCTTCTTTTGCCTTTCGAGTCATTGTTGCGAACTCCTCCTCCAGGGTCTTGATTGAAGGGACAGGTAAATTCCATCCTTCCAGCCCGAAAGGGTTATGAATGAGATGGATTATAAATAATTTGGCGTTATAGTTTTTAGCAAGGGAAATTCCCCATTGAATCGCCTTCTGACTGTGTTTTGTACACATAGATACGACAAGAATATGATTGAGATCATTCATGTTAGGTCCTCCATTTTTTTATTTCCACAGATTATGCCATATTTCATTGCAAAAAAGGAAAAAGCCTTTCCCGTTGTTTCATCCCGGCATCTGCTTATGTTTAATTATACGCAGCAACCTTTGCAAAAACCTTTCAGGAATATTACAATTTTGAAATGTTGACCGGAACGGGCCTTAAGACTTTTTGTTCATTTATTTCAAAAATGTAATTTTCGGGAAAGCGCTATGAAAGGTTTGAGTAATATTTATTACAGCAGGAATTTAAGAGAGATTTTGGATGACACAAAAAAGACTTAAAATTCACTATGGATTGAAATATATGAGATTGTGGAGTTAATTTTACGCTGATCTCCCAATGTGGTATCTGGAGAATAGCCGTCTAAAGATGATTTTGTTTGAATAATGTATTATAATTACTTATTTGATTTTTGTTTATTCCGATACCACTTTGCCAAAAGGAGGACCTCTTGTCGGAAAAAAATGAGATACAATCAGCAAGTATTATCATTAATGAAATTCAACTTATCCTTGCGGAAAAGAGGACGTCTTTGGCGGCTATGCGCACGGGCATTGCCGTCTTTGTTTTACCTCTTTCCGTTCTTAGCGTTCTAGTGGCTACTTCAAAATACTATGATTTCATCCATGTTATGCATCTTATTGTTCCGCTACTGTTCATTTGTGTAGCACTCATTTTTTTGGGCTCCTATCTTATCATTAGATCCATCACGCGATTACACAGATATGATAGGCTCATTTTGGACATAAAACGAAAACACAGCACGATTGCCGCATTTTTGGATTAAAGCATCATGTGCACAATTGAAAAACCTATAATATAAAAATGGTCCGAGGAGATTTTATATGCGCGTGCTTTTAGTCGAGGATGATAAAAAAATTGCTTCATTTATTTCAAAAGGTCTGAAAGAAGCCGGCTTTGCCACGGACCATACTGAAGATGGAATTGATGGTCTACATTTAGCGCTCAACGAATCTTATGATGCTGCGATCATCGATATAATGTTGCCCGGTCTTGATGGCCTCAGTCTTATTGAGGAACTTCGACGGAAAAAGATCAATACTCCCATTATCGTTTTAAGTGCAAAAAGATCGGTTGACGACAGGATAAAAGGTCTTCAGATAGGGGGAGATGACTACCTGACCAAACCTTTTTCTTTTTCCGAACTTTTAGCAAGGGTTCAAGCCCTCATTAGAAGGTCAAGCGGCGTTACAGAACCTAACATGCTTGAAGTTAGAGATCTATCAATGAATATTATCACCAGGGAAATAACCAGGGGAGACACGAAGATAGAACTTCAGCCCCGGGAATTTTCATTGCTTGAATACCTTATGCGTAATAAGGGAAGGGTCCTGTCCAAGACAATGATTCTGGAACATGTATGGGACTACAATTTCGATCCCCAAACAAATGTCGTGGATGTTCTCGTCTGTCGTCTGAGAAACAAGGTAGAAAAAGAGTTCGAACACAAATTGATACATACTATTCGTGGCGTGGGTTATGTACTTAAAGAAGATTAGCAGAGTTCGCAAGACTGTCGGATTCCGTCTCGCCTTCTGGTTCAGTGCGATATTTATCCTGAGTTCTTTAATGCTTTTTTCCACTGGATATTTATTTCTTTCATCATCTCTCAAAAGCCGGGACCAGGATTCTGTACAGTTGAAACTCGAGGAACTTTCGGCTTTGTATCAATCCGGCGGTATTGATCAGTTGAAACGGGAGATCAGCATAGGCAAGAAATTCGTTGAAAAAAATCCTTTTTTGATAAGGCTTGCAGATCGGCATAACAGGACTCTTGTTTTAATCCTCCCATATCAATGGCTGGAGTCCGATTTGAAAAAACTCGAAGATATGGATGCTAGTGAAGATCTGAAATGGATTCGTCTGCCGATAAAAGATAAAAAATATGAAATGGAAGTGGGGTCTGTTTTTTTAAAAAAATCCTATATTCTGCAGGTAGGGAAAAGCAATGAAGAGCGGGAGAAGATCCTGTTTCATTTCCGTGAAATTTTTTCCTTCGTCACGATACCATTAATCCTTTTGGGGTTTGCAGGGGGCATCTTTGTGGCCCACAAGTCTCTTCTCCCTGTCAGAAACCTTATTGCCACATTGCGTTCTATTGAATCCGGAAAAATGAATGCCAGGGTAGCGTCCCGCCAGACGGATGATGAACTCGATGAACTGATAATGCTGTTTAACAGGATGCTTGAGAGAATTGAATCCCTGATCAGAGGAATGAGAGATGCTCTTGATAATATTGCCCATGACTTACGTACGCCGATGACTAGGTTCCGTGGTATCGCGGAAAGGGCATTGCAACCGGATCGAAATGGTGAGTCCTGTGAGGAAGCCCTTGGAACCTGCCTGGAGGAGTCTGATCAGATCTTGAAGATGTTGAACACATTGATGGATATCTCAGAGGCGGAAACCGGTACGATAAAACTGGATCTGGAAGTCGTGAACGTTTCAATACTGATTGACAGAGTCCTTGATCTTTACCGGTATACTGCAGAGGAGAAGGGTATTCATATCAATTTTTCTGTTCAGAATGATTTACACTCGGGTATCGATCAACAGAAAATGGGACAGGTATTGTCAAACCTGATAGACAACGCAATAAAATACACCCCTGATAACGGTTATATAGATATTGATGCCTCTAGAGAAGATAACCGGGTCGTTATCCGGATCAGGGATAGTGGAATGGGCATACCGGAAGAGGAGTTGCCTAGAATATGGGATCGGTTGTTCAGGGGTGAACAGGCTCACACTCAAAGGGGCCTGGGCCTAGGCCTCAGCCTGGTTAAGGCCATTGTTCAAGCCCATAAAGGCGTAATTGATGTCTCAAGTGAACTGGGGAAGGGTTCTACATTCACCATTATTCTCCCATCAAAAAACTGATTTTTGACTATCATTCTTTGCCTTTTAATTTATCAAGGGCATCATTTGGGCCTAGCAGAATCATAATCTCATTATCCTTCAGCATGTGCTGTCCCGTAGGAATCAAATCAAGCCGATCTGCTGCAGCCTCTTTTATTGCGACAACTTGAACGCCATATCGATTTATCAGGTTTAAATCACGCAGTTTCTTACCTGTAAATTGTTTGGGAGGTGATAATTCGATAATACTGTAACCTTCCATAAACGGGAGGTAGTCGAGCATATTAGGGTTGTGTAACCGTTCAGCCAATGAAATGGCTATGTCCTTTTCCGGGAATAATACATCGGTTGCGCCAACTTTTTCAAGGATTCGACCGTGAGCCTCGCTTAATGACTTGGCAATAACCCTTTCAACCCCTATTTCTTTAAGATTAAGGGTGGTAAGAATTGAATCACTCATATTGGACCCGATGCACACGACTACAGCATCCATGTTTTTTACACCAAGGGATTCCAAGGTTTTCCGATCCGTAGCGTCGGCGACTACTGCCTGAGTAACCCTGCCTTTGATCTCCTGCACCGGGCTTTGAATTTTGTCAATTGCCAGTACATCGTAACCTTTTTTATTAAGACGGGTGGCAAGGTAGAAACCGAAATTTCCAAGACCTATAACGGCAAATTGCTTCATTTTTTTACCTCATCCTATCATGATGTCTTCCTCTGCATAAAAATACCGCGATGTTTCGCTTCGGCTCACCGCCATCGCAATGGCTAATGGCCCAAGCCTTCCTATAAACATGACAAAGGTAATAATCAGTTTTCCCGATTTCGAAAGGCTATCAGTGACTCCTGTAGATAATCCTACCGTTCCAAAAGCGCTCACCGCTTCAAAGAGGAGTTCCAAAAAATTTCCCCTGCTCATGGTGTGAGGAACGTCCCCTAGTTCAGACATAAGTAGTAAAAGGGTAGCGATAATTATAATTATGGAGCTGATCAGAACAACGCTGATCGCTTTTTCCACGCTCCCATAGGAGATCGTACGATTAAAAATCTGGGGACGGGCTTTTCCTCTTACACGGGACAGTCCCAATATCCCAAGACACGCCAAAGTTGTCGTCTTTATACCGCCTCCGCAAGAACCAGGAGAGGCCCCGATGAACATCAATAATATAAGGAGAAAAAGGGTCTCGTTTGCCATATCCCCGACGGATAGTGTATTGAATCCTGCTGTCCTAGCACTTACTGCATGAAAAAATCCGGCAAGGAAGCGTTTCGATAGAGGAAGAGAACCGAGGATATTTTCCCATTCAAAAATAGTTAAAAAAAGACTGCTGAACAAAAGGAGGATGACAGTAACAGTTATGACAAGCTTTGAATGAAGACTTAGAGAAGACAGCGTCATGAGATCGAAAGATAATCTTTTTTTTAGTTCAGAAATGACCAGAAATCCAATTCCTCCACTTATAATAAGGAACGAGATTATGAGATTTGTGCCCCAATCCGCCCGATAGGACATAAGATTGTCGGAGAAAAGGGAAAAACCGGCGTTACAGAACGCACTAATGGAGTGAAAAATAGATAGATACAAAGCCTCATTGACGTTTTTTCCCGGAAAATATCGTAAAAAAAGGAGAGCTGTTCCAAGCCCTTCGATAACAAAGGTGAATTTTAAAGCATCCTGAATTAGTGAAAGAAGGTCCCTATCCTCACCATAGGTAAGGGTGTCTTTTATTACAATCCTCCCAACCAAGCTAGGCCGTCTACCCGCTATAAGCAGAAAAAATGTGGATATGGTCATGATTCCGAGTCCGCCCACTTGGATGAGGCTTAGAATAATCAGTTGGCCGAACAAACTCAGAGCATGCCCGGTATCCACAACAACAAGCCCGGTAACACAGGTTGCGGATGTTGAAGTGAACAGGGCATCGACAAAGCCCAGACCTTTATTCCTTGACGCCTCCGGAAGCATTAACAAAAGAGTACCGATGCAAATCATACCGGCGAATACGAAAATGGTGACGCGGGTGGGCGATTGGAGGAGTGATCTTGCAATTCGTGTTAAAAATTCTTTTCGACGGTCCGGATCCTCGAATATTCTGGCTTTCCGAATAATCATATTTCGACACTCAATTTTATATAACGTCCGCCTGCTATAGAGTAATCGTTTCTAAATTGATTTTACCCTCATCCGGATTTAACCCAATGATTAAAGTTTTGATACCTGACGTTCAATATAATACTTGGCTGCCATTATTTGCCAAATTTTCGACCTCATTAGCCTGTGGTGACCCATCTTTAACCGTAGACAGATTGAAGGCCTTAAAAAAGAGTATGTTTTTGATATTCGGATATTAAAATTTAATTATTTCGATCAGTTCCTTAATTCATTTTGCCCAGCCTTTCATTTTTCATGTCATTCAGCACCTGTCTCATATTTTTTCTGAATCTCGCCCAATCGATTTCAAGGCCTTTTATTTCATCGGGCCGTATATAGGATCTGCCCAGATCCTTTCTGATAAGCTTAATGTCATGAAACAAATCATTTATGTAAGAGAATGATTGCTGCATTTCTTCGAAAACATACTCTTCATTTTCTTCGTTACTCTTGTTGTCTGCGACGAATCTATTCATGAGGATACTTATATCAACTTCGATTTGAGTCAGGTAGTTCATAAAATCCGAAATATCCTTTTCCTGTTGCCTTCTTGCCCACAAAGCTTGGTCGTTTTCAAGCATTTCCAAAACATGTCTCACTTCTTCGATATCATTTATCAATCTCTGAACGTCGTGTTGAGCCATTGAATTCATTGTCTATTCTCCTTTCTATAAAAAATGATTCATTCAAATCAAGAAAAATATTAATGGATATTACCATCTATATATATCATTCAAACCTTTCATACCCCTTTCCCGGAAATTACATTTTTGAAATAAATGAATAAAATTTTGTGAGGTATGACTGAAATAACATTTCAAAATTGTAATTTTCCTGAAATGTTTTTGCAAAGTTCGCTGTGTATACTAGTTAGAAGTAAAAAGATGCTGAGTTTTGAAAACAGAATAGAATTCAGATCAAGTTGAAAGAAAAACGGTCCCTGTCTCGTATCTTGAAAGGGGACATGGAAAGATTGTTTGTTAACCGGAAATAGCTCAGAGAGCCCTGAATAAGATAGTGTGAACAGATGAAGAAATCACAAAAGAATCTTAAATTAATGCAAAATGAAGTCATTCTGTGCACTGGGCTGCCCGGGAATCGGAGTATCTCAAGAAATACATGTATACGAAGATACCTTCTTGCAAAGAGAAAGGCTCGAGAGTTCCCCAAGACAGGCTTTGATATGGGCCAAATGTCGAGTCTTGAAATCTGTTGTACCTGCCTGGAAGGCAGCATCAACGTAATAAGGTATAAGAATAAGCTTCTTGAACATGCAGATTATCTTGATGAATCTGCAAAAGATAAGAAGAGAAGAAAGAAATGAAACTTTGTCAATCTATTCATTATGGAGGGATATCAAAATGATGAGGCATAAATACAATTTTCATTATTCAATCTTTGGCGCCATTTTTCTTTTCGTATTAATAACAATTTTACCTTCGGTAGTCGTAGCTGAAATCATTAAAGCAGAAAAGAGTTCGCTTGATTTGAGGAGTGCCATTGCGCAGGTAGCTAAGAAAAATATACCTTCTGTAGTGCATGTCGAAGTAACGCAACGGCAGGAAATGCCGGTATACCAGCTTCCTTTTACAAACGATCCTTTCTTCCGCTATTTTTTCGACGTACCCAATATGCCTAAAAAGTA
>CAZENC010000083.1:0-11084 GCA_964513115.1 uncultured Desulfobacteraceae bacterium
ACAACCCAATGCCACTCAGGTACATAGCATTGGTATTTTTTATTTTAGGGCTTTATCTGCATTTTTGGACTATGTTTACGCTAAGGAACTGGTGGAAAAAGGACAGGTTATGCACTAAAGGACCTTTCAGGTATCTGCGACATCCTATGTACGCAGCCTGGATAACATTTATAACATTAGGCTTGGCCCTGGCCCTCAACTCGTGGCTTATTCTGTTTTGGTCAATTATTTTGCATCCGGTCTGGCACCTATTGGTAATCAAAGAAGAGAAAATGGCGGAAGATGTATTCGGTGATCAGTATCGGAATTATTTCTCACGAAGGGGTCGTTTTATCCCCCGTTTTCGCCCACCACCTGATGCGGGAACAAACATGAATTTCTGATCACAGCCAAATTATGCGCAATTGTCAGACTGTTGATTTATATTGTGTGGATTAAAGGTGTCGGCGAGGCATCACATTTTTTCCACCCTGGATGTCGCCCCTGAGGATTTTTCTCATTGCTGTCCGTAGGTTGCAGGCGTGGGCCCAAAGAATATGCAGAAGGCCGCCCCAGGCCGGTAGGCCAGATCCCCGACCCATACTAAACGCTGCTACAGGATCCGTAAATGGACATCCCTACCCATGTTCTGTCAAGTCATTGAACGGCTTCGCATCCTGGCGTTTATCTCAAGTTTTTCTAAGGACAATCTTATTACATCCCCGGATGAGTCCTTTTCGGTCATATAATTCGCAAAAAACCCTTTTACTTCATCCTCTCTTCCAAGCCCGCACACCGGAACGATCCCCGCAATAACCCTCTCATAATGCAGCGGATGTAGTTGCTCAAGCGCTTTGACCTGTGACCTGTACCAGCCCCACATATAGGGTATTGCATAAGGGTTTGCGGCCATGGCCCCTGCGGGTATGAATTTGTTCCGATTCGGCACGTTTTCCAGGATATACTGCTGGGCCCTTTCAATCAGTATCCTGTCACTGAAGCTGGAAAGCGCCAACAATATATTTATCCTTTCATGCTCGCTTCTGGACGAATGGAGTCTTCTATCAAACCAATCGAAAACCTTGTTTCCACCTCTTGCAGCGCCTGCCTGCATGACGCTCTTCATAATGTCTGGATGAACGGCATCTCCTGACAAAAGTGACGAAAATTTTTCAAGTGCGAATTTTTCCGCAACCTCGGAACCATACAGCACGGCGTGAAACAGGAACTGGTCCCTGATCACGGACACGGTATTTTCTTCATCCGGATCCGGCTCATAACCTATATGAGCAAGTGTGTTCTCAAGAATTTTTCGCCCTATTGATGCCACCTGTTCCTTTTCAGGTTCTTCCATGATCAGATATGCATGAAACAGATTTTCCGCAATACCGATAAGAGGAAGGAATGCCTCCTCATGAGAATAATTTGCAAGAAACCGTAAATAATCATCCATTTCAACATGGCCGCTTTTGACGAAGGCATAGAGGTCGTTTTGAATGCCCCAGCGGTCTTCCGCCGAAAGTTCCTTGCCGGCCACCAGTGTGCCGAGCTTTTGTAGGTTGCTCCGGTCTTCGTATCTCACCCTATAAAATCCGATTTGCATATCATTGACTTTGTACGCAAGCACGTTATCGCCTATATCCAAGTTCGTCTGTTTATCTACGAGTAGCGATGAAATGAGTTTTGAATCACCGTTGTTATAGAAGACCCTTACACTCACCGGAACAAGCCATGTCTGGTCCGAATCATTAGGCAAATAGGTGAATCGTCTTTGAGTAAGAACAAGCTTGTTCCCTTGTTTTTTTGCTTCAATAATGGGGAGTCCCGGTTGCTCGACCCAGTTTTTCATTATTTGGGTTATGGGTATTTCTGAAACCTTTTCAAATGCCCCCCACATATCCGGGCTTGATGCACAGGCAAATGCATGCCTTTTCAGGTAATACCTGAGCCCTTCTTTAAAGGCCTCCTCCCCTATATATCCTTTGATGTGCCTCAATATGCTTGCTCCCTTGTTATAGATAATCGGGGCAGTAGCAGTGTTAATGACAACATGTTCTCCTCCGGGAATTTCTATGGGGAACGTTTCAAGTAACGAATCCCGGTCAAGGGCGGTATTTGTCTGGGAATGCAGGAATTGTTGCCACATGTCCCATTCCGGGTAATAGTGGTCTACGGTACCATAACCGAAATAGGTAGCGAAACTTTCGTTCAGCCAGAGGTATTTCCAATCAGAAGGTGTGACCAGGTTTCCAAACCACTGGTGTACTATCTCATGGGCAATCACCTCACAAATCCTCTCCTCTCCCGCCTTGGATGTGGTGTCAGGGAAATGAAGAAGCAAATTTTCCCTGAATGTAACTGCGCCCCAGTTCTCCATTGCGCCGAAAGCGAAATCAGGAACGGCAATCAGATCAAGCTTTGGCAGGGAGTATCTTGTTCCGAAATTTTCTTCACAGAAATCCAGTGATTTTCTGCCGAATTCCAGCCCGAATCTTGCGTGGTCTATCATTCCCGGTATGGCCGCTGCTCTAACCAGCACTTCCCCGGGCTTTTCGATGAATTCAAAATCGCCAACACCGAAAAAGAGCAGGTATGTGGACATCTTAGGTGTCTTCTGGAATCTCACCAACTTCTTGTCTTTGCCAGTGGGTTGTTCCAAGGATATTGGTGTATTAGATATGGCAGTGAGATTTTTATCAATTACCATTTCAATTTCAAAAGTCGCTTTTTTGACCGGACGGTCAAAACAGGGAAATGCCCGTCTTGCTTCGCTTTCTTCAAACTGTGTTACTGCTATGTACTTTTCCTTTCCTTTGGCAGAATATTTGCTCCTGTAAAACCCGGCCATCTTATCATTTATTTGTCCCGTATACTCTATCTTCAGGGTGACATAACCTTCCTTTTCATTGGGTAGGGATATCGTCAATTTTTCTTTTTCAGGAATAATCTGAAAGGCACAGTCCACAAATCCGGAATCCATCCTTGCCATGCAACTCAAGACGGCTAATTCCATGACATTAAGGGTAACTTCACTCACCGGTTTTAAAGCCTTCAATAATATCTCAGTGCTCCCGGAGAACCTGAAATTCTTCAAGTCGGGTTCGAGGTGGATTTTGTAGTTTATCGGATTTACTTCGGTCATTCCTGCCCTCAAACTGCTTTCACAATATTTTATGAAAAGAAATAAAAAAATGAGCAAAAGTCAATCGTATCTTAGGTAAAATTTCTGTTTTTGACACGGTGGTTTCGGAAATAAGAATTGGCATTATTTCATACCCATCGGTTCCCGCCCCGGGGCGGAGATGCCGCGGCGGGCCAGCAAAGAACCCTCAAGACGATGAAGGACAACCAGTGCCTTGATATAACTGACCACCGCTTCAACCTCGTAGATCTGGCTTGAAACAAGGTCCCTCTGCACCTGGGCCACGAGAAAGCTGGTCGACCTCCCCACTCGGTATTTCTCGGTCTCTATTCTCAGCTTTTCTTCCTGGAGCTCACGCGTGATTGAGGATGCGGAAATCTGCTCCTTGGCCCGGTTGACTTCAATGTAAGCTGCACGGACATCCGTTTCAATCAGTTGCGAGAGGTTGCTTATCGCCTTTTCCGCCTGATCCCTCTGCAGTAGAACTCTTTCATGGCGCCCCTTGGCCTCACGGTTGTGGAAAGGATACTCAAACCGCAAGCCAGCGAACACATCATAGCTGTCAGAGGTTACTTCTCTCACGGACCGGCCGAAGGAGTCCGCATACCCGGTTTTGCCGAGAACAATGAAAAGATCCATCTTGGGAAGCAGGCCGTTTTTGGTCTCCACCACTTCCAGGTCGCCTTTTTGGAGTTCCAGGCGGGCCTGGTTGAGGTCGGGCCGCATGCCGAAGGCGACTTCGACGTGACTTGTCACGGGGTCCAGGCCGACATTAGGCACAACAGGCCGGTTCAGGATGTGGATCTCCCTGTCCCAGGAGTTGGGACCGGGTGGATTCAGCAATCGAACCAGATGGAGACGCCTTGTTGCCAGAGAACTGCGCGCGTTGATGAGGTCCTGCCGCCGTAAGGCCCGCTCCGCCTGGACTGCTGTCAACTCGGTCTCTGCCAGCTTTCCCACGTTGATCATCTCATCCGTCTCCCTGAGCTGTTGCTCCACCAGTTTCAGGGATTCCTCGAAGATCCGGATCCGGGCCTGATCAAGGGCATAATCCCAGTAAGTCTCTTCCACCTCTGCCGCCAGGGCCTCGGCAAAGCCCCGCAATTCGTATTCCGAAGCAAGGGTGTCCAACTCGGCCCGTCTGAGCCTGGCCACATTGACATCCCGCCCCCTTCCACGGAGGAGGGCCTGGGTGACGCTCAATCCCACGCGGTGTTCATGACGGTCAACGTAGGAATCGGTCCACGTACTTGCAGAAGACATATCAATGCCCAATTCCGTTCCCGTAGCAAAGAACTTTGAGACTCCCAGGTTTGCCTCCGTCTCTCTGGTTTTTTCCTCAGATACGGCAAGGGGGTCTCCCGACCACTCCTCACTCTTTTCTTCGGTATAGCCGAGAGACCAGTCCAGCACGGGATCAAACCGAGCCCTTTCCTGTTCCTCGAAGGTATGGCTAATCCGGGGATTCAAACGTTCAATCTCGAGGGACCGGTTGTTTTCCAGGGCAAAAAGAACGGCGTCCTGCACAGTAATTTCAATAGGGCCTTCATGGTTCAGGGAAAGGACGGCCTCGTCAGCGGCATACGTGAGGGGGATGAAGGCCCCGAGGACAGATACGGTCATGACCAGGGTGAGCGCAATAAGCACTTCAAGAGATCTCCCGGCCGCACGTCTTTTTGCCCTCATTGGGATTGAAGGTCTTATGCCAGGAAACGTGGGCAATCCACTCATGCCTCTCTCCCTATAAACGGTGAGTCCGGATGCTAACTTTTTACTCAAGTAGTGTCATGTCCAAAAAGTAAATTAGAAAAATCAATCAGACTGTCTAATCGTTTTCTTGTTTTTAAAATGACAAATTATAAGCAAGAAATTAGAAATAAATTCGAAATCCGAAGCACGAAATTCGAAACAATATCTAATGACAAAAATTCAAATGTCCTAAACAAGATGCCTTGTCCCTTGCGCCTCCATTTTCCTTGTTTTTGTCATTGAGATATTTGATATTCGGATTTAAAATTTTAAACGCACTTCTCGAGACACAAAACTTGGCTAAATTATTAAACTTACTTCAGGGACGCAACACTATGATATCGGGTCTTTCCGTGATATCCCATCAGGACGGGTTGTTCCTTATCTCATGTTTGCGTACAAAAATCGCATATACCGTGGGTACGAAGATCAGAGTGATCAGGGTGGAACTCAAGAGGCCGCCGATCACGGCCCGAGCCAGTGGGGCCTGGGCCTCTCCACCCTCCCCCAACCCCAGTGCCAGGGGCACAAGGGCCAGCATGGTGGTCGTGGCTGTCATCAAAATGGGACGAAGCCTTCTGCGCCCAGCCTCCTCAATCGCTTCCCTTAAGGGCATACCGTCTCTCCTTCGAAGGAGACTGATGTGATCCACCAGAAGGATGGCATTGTTCACCACAATGCCGCCCAGCATGATGCAGCCGATATAGGTCTGGACGTTGAAGGTAGTCTCCGTCAACAGAAGCATCAGGATCACCCCGATAGCGGCCAGGGGCACGGAGAACATGACAATGAAGGGATAAAGCAAGGACTCGTAGAGAGACGCCATTACCATGTAGACCAACACCAGGGCCAGGCTGAAACCGAGGAGCAGCTCACGGAAGGCCTTCTGCTGTTCTTCATAGTCTCCTCCGATGATAATGCTAAATTCTCTGGGCAGTGGAATGGCCCTCAGGCCTTTTCGCACATCCCTGATAATGGACCCCATGTCCCGTTCCGAGATATTCGCAGAAACGGTCACGATTCGCTCCTGGTCTTTTCGCTCGATTAGGACGGGGCCCGAACGGGGCTTAACCTCGACCACGTTTCTGAGAATCACCGCCTCACCATCGGCATTGGTCAGGGGAAGATCTAGAAGTTCCCGCAGGGTCTTTTTTTTGGCGTCCTCCAGTTTCACAAGTATTCGGTACTCATCTCCTCCTTCCCGAAATTCACTGGCCCCCGTCCCGGACAGCACCGTCTGGAGCATATTGGCCACCTTGGATACGGTAAGTTTCATGTCAGCGGCCTTTTGTCGATCCACGATGATCAGTTCCTCCGGACTCCCAGGCTCGGTGCTCAACTGGGCGTCGGTCACCCCATCCACTTCTTCCACCATTTCCTTGACACGGTGGGCCAGAAAATTAGCCTTGTCGAGGTCGTGGCCGCGGATCTCGAGCTGCAGCTTTTCTCCCCCGGATGTGCCGAGGCGGAGCAGGAAGAGCCCCTGTCCCGCACGTGTACGTGTGGTGACGCCCGGGATTTTCTTCAATTTCGGTCGCAAGGCATCCGCAATCGCCTCGCTGGACCGGAAACGCTCCGACTGGGGCTTCAGAGCGATGCGCATCTGGCCCGCATGGGACCCTTGCGCCCTCCAGGTGGATGGCCCGATGTAGCTCACCATATTCTTTCTTTCAGGCACCTCCCGGGCAACCGTGGCTTCGATCTTCTGGAACGCCTCATCCACCACCTCCAGCTTGGTGCCCACCGCCATCTCGCCGTAAATCCTTACCTCGCCCTCGTCCGTACTCGGCATGAATTCAACTCCCACGAGGGGAATCAGGGCCAGAGACCCGCCCAGACACAGCAGTGCGCCTACCACAATGATCTTTTTGTGGTTCAGGGCAAAGTGAAGCAGTTGCCGGTATTCATCTTCCATGCGGCTCAGAACCCGGCCGGTCTTATGGAGAACGGTGTGCCCCAAAGCGCCGGGACCGTTGCTCCCAGCCACGGAAGTCGGAAGGGCCCTTGATGCAAGCATGGGCACCAGGGTAAGTGCCACGGCAAGGGAGCAGGCCAGGGCGAATCCTACCACATAGGAAAGCTGTTTGAACATGACCCCCGACATGCCTCGCACAAATATCAGGGGAAGAAACACGGCCAGGGTGGTCAGCGTGCTAGCAATTACAGCGGCTGTCACCTCCTCGCTACCTTTAACTGCGGCCTCCATGCGACCGAGCCCTGATTCCCTGAGGCGGTAGATGTTCTCCAGCACCACAATGGCATTGTCCACCAGCATACCGATGCCCAGGGCCAGGCCGCCCAGGGTCATGAGATTCAGGGTGAAGCCGCCGAAGTACATAAGGCCGAATGTTGCGACAATGGAGATGGGAATGGCCGTGGCGATGATCGCCGTACTCGGGATGCTTCGGAGAAAGAAGAGGAGTACCAGAACGGCCAGAATCCCGCCGTAAAGAATTGACCTGCCCACATTGGATATGGAGCGTTTGATATAGTCAGAGGTATCGATATAGGCGGTGATATGGATCTGGGGAATATCCCGGTTGATCTTCTCGATCTCCCGGAGAACGCCGTTGGCCACCTCCACCGTGTTCCTGCCCGACTGTTTGCTCACGGACATGCGGATCCCCGGCCGGCCGTCCACACGGACGACCCGTGTCACTTCCTCCCAGGAATCCTCAACCGTGGCGATCTCTTTGAGCTGAATGGGCACCCCTTCGCGGATCGCAACCACCGTGTTCCTCAACTGTTGCAGGCTTTCATAAACACCGGGGACCCGGACCCTCACATCAAGGGTTCCCCGCTCTATGGTGCCCGCAGGCAGGTTGATATTCTCTTCCTCGATCCTGGCGAGGATCACGTCGAGGGGCAATCCAAGGGCCTTCAGTTTTTCAGGGCTGAGATTGACATGGATCTCTCGGTCCAGACCACCGCGCACGTCCAGGGCAGCCACGCCAGGGACCCTTTCGATACGGTACTTAACCTGATCATCAATGATCTTCCTCATTTTCACCGGATCCAGATTGCTGGAGGCCCCGAGGATAAGGATGGGGAAACTTGCGAGGTCGTATTTCCGCAGCATTGGCCTTTCCACATCTTCCGGAAGTCGTGGAATGACGCGATCCAGCCGGTCCCGCACATCATTGGCCGCCGCATCCAGGTCTGTGCCCCAGGCAAAGGTTATACGGACCCTGCATGTGCCCTCTGCAGAAATCGACGTGACCTCCTCCACCCCGGGAACAGCACTGAGGGCCTCCTCCAGAGGACTGGTCACCAATTCCTCGATTTCTTCAGGACTTGCGTTTTCATAATCTGCGGTGATACTCAGGGTGGGGTAGGTGATATCCGGCATCAGGTCGATGGACAGCCTGCTCAAGGCCACACTGCCCAGGATCACCACGATCAGGGCGGCCATGACTGTGAAAACGGGGCGTTGGACTGAGAGGCTCGAAATTTTCATGGGTTTACCCGAACCTTATGGTTTCCTTTTGCCAGCGATAGGGGCCCCCCCGCTTGCCGAACCGGAACCGGCTTCCTTCTCGGCGGCCACGATGATGGGCGAACCGTCCTCCAGCAGGTGATGCCCCAGGGTCACGACCCGGCCTGAGAGGGCGGGACTCAGAATCTCCACCCGATCTCTGTCCGAGATGCCCGCAGTGACGGGCACGAATCGGGCCTTCTTCTTTTCAGGTCCCGTCATGAAAACGCCCTGCCGGCCCTCTCGTTTTACCAAGGCCGAAAACGGTACGACAGTGGCGTTTGCGTGCTCCTCGAATTGTATCTCGACCCTGGCGAACATTCCGGGTTTGAGAAGACCATCGGCATTGGGAACATTGATCTCGACCCTCGCCTCCCTGGAGGTCTCTTTCAGGAGGGGGGCGATGCGCACGATTTTTCCGGAAAAGGATTTGCCTGGAAAGGCGTCAGTGGTCACGGAGGCCTCCTGGCCGATACGAACCTGGGTGTAGTCCCGTTCGATAACGTGGATGGCTGCAATCATGGTGCTGATGTCGAGTACGGAAAGGATAGGCGTATTGGGGGCCAGCATGGCGCCTTCGTCCACAAAACGTTCCCCAACCACCCGAGATCCGTTTTTATCATCCCAGGACACACGGATCTGGGCGTAGGACAGACGAATTTGCGCGGCTTTTAGGGAGGCCTTTTTCTGGGCAACCTGGGCCTTGGCTACCTTGAGCTTGGCCTCCTGGTTGTTGTACTCAGCGCTGGCGGCGTCCAGCTCTGATTCGGAAGCGATCTTCTTTTTACGCAGGGCCTGCGTCCTCTCCAGCTCACGCTGTGCGGTCTCCAGGGTGCTCCGGCGTTCATCGAGAGTTGCTCTGGCCACGTCCAGTTCGGCCCGGGCCTGGTCCACCTGCTGGAGGTATTCGTCGTCGTCCAGAACTGCTACAAGCTGCCCGTTTTTCAACCGGTCTCCGATATTCAGAAAAAGCTTTTCAAGCCGGCCGGCGATCTTGGGCGCCACCACAAAATGGGAACGTGGCAAAAGAGTGCCGGTGAGGCGGCCGATGCGCGCAATATTGGCCCTTTGAACTCCCGCGGTCTCAACCGCCACAGGGACAGCCTTTCCTCGCTTTTTTGAATTGTTCCCCGAAGTGGAAATCTTTTCAAAGACCTTCCAGCCTATGAGACCCGCAAGGGCGAGAATGACCAATATTATGAGAAATCTCTTCATCAGGCGGTTAACCCGAACAGGGTATCCTTAAAATAATGTATTATAACACAGTTGAGCTTGCAAAACTCGCTTTTTCATGGACGGAATAATATAGGGGTTTTGGCCTTTTGTGTCAACGGCAAAGCGGTCTTTATTGTAGTCTTTGAGTCTTGCGCAAAAAGGAAGTGGTAAGGTTGGGGGGACCAAACAGCCATCCTGTCATTTGAAGCTGCTTTCGTCTATGTCCAGCATTACCGATTCTTTGACTCTCCGGGGCAGGACCTCGATGCAGTTTTGGATACTGGATTCAATGTCTGAATAATCGATATTTTTTTTGAAAAAAGCATCGATGTCTCGGCTGTTTTCCTTAAGCATTTCTTTTGCAATCGCATGGGTCGCCAGTGGAACCCCTTCATATTCCCTAAGGAGATAGGCAAACGAAAGGGCTGTTGAGAGTATGGGCAGGATCGTGAAAGAGGGCAAACCGCGAACTCGGCAAAGCTCTGCAGCATATATCGCATCCACGATCGCATGATGAATCATGAAACCCTGCTCCCATACGTTATCACGAATACCTTTGGAGAGGGCTACGTCCCATTGGCGTGTTCCGCCTGCCCCCCCGTTCAGGAAGTCAAAAAAGGCCGATTGGTCAGACCCGGTCAGGTCTTCTTTGAAACACTCAGCTTTTAAAGCAGCAGCTGAACAGATTCCTATCAACCCGTTAAAAACCATCAGTTGCCCGATCAGCTTAACTTCCGCACCGGCAGTGACGCGCGGCCCGAAAAATTTGGGGGTTCCGATTGCTTTCAGGGTGGGTTCAAGTTTTTCGTAAAGAGACCGATTACCGCTTGCAAGGATAAGCATTGATCCCGATTCGGCACCTGCAGGACCACCGGTCAGGGGATAGTTCGCATAGTCAAAACCCAAAGCGCTCAGGTATTCATGGGCGGCTTTCACAAACCCGGAACTTACAGTGGAAAGATGAACGATAAATGGAAACCCTTTTCCGGAATGTCTGACAATGGGAACCATGGAGCGAATAATCTCGCAATCGTCTCCGTTTTTTCCCGCGCATATGACGATCCCGTCAAATTCACCATCGCCGATAAGATGTTCGAAGTCGGTAACGAGCTCGGCCCCGTGTTCTTTCCATAACTTTCGACAGGCATCTCGTCTTGCATCTCGGGTTCCTCGATCATGAATACGCAGGAACCTTGCAGGCCCGTCCGCTTTCAGGTGCTTTGCGGAAGGGCTCAGCATCAATCCGAGACCACCGATACCCACTAGTTTAAGCGCCATAAATCATTTCCTCCAAAATGGTATGATGAACATTAAATAAGGTAGGTTGATACACTTCCAATGACAAGTTCCCTTAAATTGCTTTGCCCTTTTCCTCACTGCGGGGCGGCGGCAGATCCTTCTTATAGACCACGGTGCGGTAGGGAAATGGTATTTCAACGCCCTCAATGTCAAAGCGCTTTTTTACATGTTCCAGGACCCAGAATCTTCCCAAGTAATAGTCGTCCACGTTCGGAACCTGCATGT
>CAZENC010000084.1:0-10928 GCA_964513115.1 uncultured Desulfobacteraceae bacterium
CGGCTGACATTAATACGAAAACTGTATCTCCTGTGTTCATGGTGAACCCCTCCCAATTGGTTTTTTAATAGAATAGCAATCACCGTGCCAGATTCTGGGAAATGGATTTATATAGAAAAATAAGTCATTTAAGCCCATATTAGGATTTGAGGCGGGGTTAGGAATATTACAATTTTGTATTAATTTATTTCATTGAATACAAAAGTGTGCAGGAATATCTATTGTTGCGTTCCAGAAATAACTCAAATAATTTAGCCAAGTTTTGTGTCTCAAAAAGGTAAGGTTAAAATCCGAAATTCGAATATCTAATATCAAAATCCGAAACAAATCCGAACATCAAATATTTCAATGACAAAAACAAGGAAAATGGGGGCCCAAGGGACAAGGCATCTTGTTTAGGACATTTGTATTTTGGTCATTGTTTCGGGTTTCGTATTTCGTGCTTATAGTTTTTCATGTTTAGGAACAAGAAAACGATTAGACAGTCTGATTGAATTTTATAAGTTACTTTTGGGCCATGACACTGGGGGGCAGGCGGCAAATCATGGGAGTAGGGTTAGCCGGGAGAGAATGTGCATCATCTGATGCAAACTTTTGACCGACAAAAAGAGTATCAAGAAGGCCCGTCGCCCTCAAGATAGAAACGCCACTTGCAGAACATATCTTTAGGATGGGGATCAGGAGGCGCAAAAAGACATTCAACACGTATGCCGGGATCTATGGCCTGGGCAAAGCTAATAAATTCGCCCCGGTGCATTTCCTTGCAAACGAACTCATCCAGTCCGCGCCTCAGCCTGGCCTCCTGTGTGGGGCAGGATGGTACGGATATTATAATTTCGTGGTCGGATTCCTGGATGTCATATCCCACGAGGATGGTCCAAGGCCAGTATTTGAGGGCTTTTAAAAACCCTTTTAGGCCCTTTTCCTGTATGTTAAAACGAGGTATCAGGTCTTTTGCCGCCATCCCTGGCACACGGCCCCATACCTGTTCGTTGATCCTTTCAGCGGTGGGCTGGTCAAAACGGTCTGCCACGTTAATAAACCAGAAGGCGTCAATCAGCCTGTAGTGCCAGAGGAGAAATTCAATATACTTGCGAAGTTCAGGGGTTTCCATCTTTTGAAAAATATCGAGATCCATAATGTCCCTTCCTTTTATTTTAAATAGATGTCCCTTTGTTAGATGAATTGAAATTTCTAATTATTTGGAAAATGTGCCCGATAGCAGTAATTAATAATTGTAACCGATCACCATAAAAGGGTTATGAAATCTTTCACTTGTTTTTTCTTAACCCATAGATTCTTGTGAGGAGCCTAACCTTTTTGTAATGTTCATAAGTGATGGCAAGACGGTTTCAATCATCTTTTCGGCGATGCAACTCTCCTCAAGGCGATATCTATTCCTCATGCCTATCGCCAGTGTCCTCGAATCCAGCGGCCTTTTGGTCCCCGATGGCCAGGGGCCCATACAGCACCAGGCCTAGGTGCGTGTATATGTTTCCAGTGTCCCGGCACCCAGTTTCCAGCATCATTATAATGTCCCGATACCCAGACTTTTCCCTTCTGGGCAGGGCCCGCATGTTTCCAGTGTCCTTCAATGAAGGTACCATTGGGTGTTGTGTGAGGTTTCACCCACATGAAATTGGGGCCCGGCTTGGGCGGCATTGAATAACCGAAAGATGCGAAAAGAAAGGATAATGCCAATACACAGATAATAAGCAACATTTTTGATAGCCTTCTCATAATCTCCTCATTTATTAATTTGTATCTTTTGTTCCTCTTATGTGTCTGCTTTTTTACTGGGGAATAAAGCCCCAGCCTTTGGGTGGGGATTTTTTACTCTCTACTCACTGGATCCCGGGACGGAGCTTCGGAGACGTTTTGTTTCGCCGCGACGATGTTTGGTTTCCAAACGGCGCTCCATTGAGGCTGGGGACGGCCTTGTCTTGCGTCTAACTTTGGGCTCTTCGGCTGCCTTCCGAATCAGCCCGACAAGTCGGTCCATGGCATCCTGTCGGTTGCGTTCCTGTGTTCGGAAGCGGCGAGCGTCTATAATCAGTATTCCATCCTCCGTGACCCGCCTGCCGGCCAGGCGAATAAGACGCTTGCGAACGTCATCGGGCAGGGAGGGCGAGTGAGTTACATCAAAGCGGAGTTTTACTGCTGTTGCTACCTTGTTTACATTCTGGCCACCCGGCCCGGATGCGTGGACAAAGTCCTCATGGAGTTCCCTTTTGTCAATTGTGAGGTCGGGCGTAATCTGAATCATGCTCCCAGCTTGTTCCATTTTTCCGCCTTTATTTATCATTAGTTCGTCTGGGCATTTGTAGGATATCCTGTCATATTGCTTTTTTCCTATAGGCCTTTTGCCTTAGGCAAATTGGCAAATTGAAGGGAATCAGGCCTGATGTCTTAGGTCTTCCGGCACGCAGTTTACCGGGCAATGAAAGTGAATGCATCGGCCACATTCGTTTCGCCTTATCGTTGAAAAAAGTACCGCCAAAGACAGAAGGTAAATCACCAGCAAGTCCAACTCAAATATCAGCCAGCAGAGAGGCAGTAATATTATGATTGTGGGTGCAATAATTGAAACGGCCTTTTCAAAAAGATTTAAGGGTTCAGGCCGTGACTTAAAAAATTTCGGCATTCCCCAGAAAAACATGCATTTTGTTGTCCTGTGACCTTGAATATAATGCGGGCAATGGGTACAGAAAAATCGGTAGATAGAAATTATAAGGGCTATGCATACAATAGCGTAAAATATAAACCAAAGAACGGAGTCCCTTAAAATTGCCATGCACGCGGTAATAATGGGTACCGACAGAACCAGATTCCAATAAAGATAGTCAAGAAATTCGTGTCGTTTTTTTAACTGTTTTTCAGGGCCATTCATATGTTTTGCCCCCTTTTTTTCATTTCACCAAAACTCCTGTCTGCCTGAGGCAGGCATTATTTCGACTTTCCATTATTCCAACATTCCAACCCGCCTGCCGGACGACGCGCAGGTTGTGAGCGAAAAGGAACTTAGTTCTTAAGATACAATGAGACGCTTTAAATATCAAGTGGGCTAAATCGGAGAGGAGATGCCGGCCTGTCTGAAAAAAAGGTTTGCGAATTTTGCTACAATTTTGTATTTTTGGAAAAATAAAAGCTTTCTAAAAGTCATTACTAAGGGGTTTTTCTAATGCCTGGTAAAATCAAGAAAACGAGACCGGATGAAGTTTCGTGTCTTTATGAGATCACCGGGGCCATTCATGCGACTATGGATTTCAGGAAATCTCTAAACAAGGCCCTCGATCTTTTGTCGGAACATCTCGGCATTAGCCGCAGTTCAATTACACTGTTAAACCCAGATACCTCGGAGATCTATATTGAAGTGGCCCATGGTATTTCATCTATGCAAAAGACAAGGGGCCGATACAAATTAGGTGAAGGCGTTACAGGGCGGGTCATAGAGACCGGCCGTCCCATGGCAATTCCGCACGTCGATGATGAACCCCTTTTCCTTGATAAGACAGGTGCAAGAAGCCGAATCGACAAATCAAGGGTTTCCTTTATCTGCGTACCTATAAAAGACGGGCGCAGGGTGATAGGAGCTATCAGTATTGATCGGGACTTTGAGGCTTTATCCTCGCTGGATGAAGATGTAAGGCTTTTGACCGTAATCAGTGGCCTGATCGCTCAAAAGGCGGTTATGCTGGAGAAGATAAATAGAGAGACGGATAGACTCCGGGAAGAGAATATACTGCTTAAAAGGGAACTTAACAAGAAGTACAATTTCACTAATATCATCGGTAACAGCCGCAAGATGCAGGAAGTATTTTATCTCATCACACAGGTTGCAAAGAGCAATGCGAATGTTCTCCTGTTGGGCGAAAGCGGTACAGGCAAGGAACTGGTAGCCAATGCCATTCACTACAACAGCCTTCGATCGGAAAAACCCTTAGTTAAAGTCAATTGTGCGGCGCTTCCTGCAAATTTGGTGGAGGCAGAGCTGTTCGGCCACGAAAAGGGGGCGTTTACAGGGGCCGCCCGCCAGAAGGCAGGAAAATTCGAACGGGCAAGTGGCGGCACTATTTTTTTGGATGAAATCGGATCTCTTGCCTTGGAGAGTCAGGGAAAGCTGCTTCGAGTACTCCAGGAAAAGGAGATGGAGAGGCTGGGTGGGACCAAGACCATAATGGTCAACGTCCGTCTTATTGCGGCAAGCAATCAAGACATAGCAGGTGCTGTGGAGGCGGGGACCTTCCGCGAGGATTTGTTTTACAGGTTGAATGTATATCCCATTTATCTGCCTGCATTAAGGGAGAGGGAGGCTGATATCCTTTTGCTCGCTGATTATTTTCTTGAAAAATACTCCGATGAATACAAAAAGGATATTAAAAGAATCTCTACACCGGCCATTGAAGCATTGACCCAGTATCACTGGCCGGGAAACGTCAGGGAACTGGAAAACTGCATGGAAAGGGCTATTCTCCTTTGCGACGATCAGGTGATTCACAGTTACCACCTGCCCGCTACGTTGCAGACAGCCAAGGACACCGGGACCCAGCAGTCCCGATCATTTGCGGAAGCAGTGGAAACATTTGAAAGGGAGTTGCTCATAGATGCCCTGAAAACCAGCCGGGGAAATATGAAACAGGCGGCCATGGCTCTCAAGACAACGGAGCGAATTTTCGGATATAAGATCAAGAAATATGGTGTGCAGCCGAAGCAGTATAGATAAGAGATAAGGCAATTATTTATATAAACTTACGTTATTTGAGGAATTAACCTCAATAAATTTCGAAGGAGGTATGAAATGAAGCATTTGCCCAAATTTTTTGTGTTGGTGTGCCTTGTGTCCTCGATTGCCTGGGCAGGATTGGAAATGGGTCAGGCGCCTGTAAAAGTTGAGTTGGAAGGAAAACTTGGAGGCCATCTGGATAAAAGCGCATGGAGCAGTGGGGAGTTCAAGGGAAAGGTATCAGTTGTTTTTTATGTGGATCCTGATGTGAAGGACCTCAATAATGATGCCAGTGAGGCACTTAAAAAAGAGAAGTTTTCCCTGGAAAAATATCAATCATTCGGCATCATTAATATGGCAGCAACCTGGATGCCGAACATTGCAATTTCATCTGCCTTGAAGGTTAAGCAAAAACGTTACCCTGATACCATTTACGTGCGTGACTATAAAAAAGTCCTGGTTAAAAAGTGGGAGATCTCAGACAACAATAGTAATGTCCTGGCATTCGATAAACAGGGAAGGTTGATCTTCAGAAAAGATGGAAAGTTGGAGTCGGAAGACATAAGGAGACTCATACAGGCGATCCGCGAGCACCTTGATGAATGATAAATAGTGTGGATCAGAAGGTTATCTCCTATGAAGAACGACAGCGTCGTTTGTTCGGAATGCGGAAGAACGGTCAACAAGGAGCAAGTCTGCACCATCGATGACAAGCTGGTTTGTTACAAGTGTATTTATAGTAATACAAGACCTGTCGAAATATACCCTATCGGGAAAGTAAGAACCGGGTTGCAGTCCGGTGAGAAAGATGGTCTTCCTACCGGTTCCGCGGATATTTCGTGTATCGAACTTCTACCTTCCCAGAAGCAATTCATGTACGAGCTGGGTGAGGAAGCCTACCTGACTATTGTATATTACCTTCACAAGGTGACATCAATTCAGACTGTATTTAACAGACGCATAGACGGGAAAAGCGTGGGTGTTTTTGCCTCACGCACTCCTCACAGACTCTCCAAGATTGCGATTCAGGACGTCAGGCTGCTAAAGATTGAGGGCACAAAGCTGTATGTGGAAGGACTTGATGCGATGGATGGAAGCCCTGTTCTTGACATAAAACTGAAACTCAGCGCCCTTGATCTTCCTCCAAAACAACAGGCAAAATGAAAACACATTTCAGGGAATGTAAATGGTATCCGGTATGTCCGATGAAACGATTTTATGATCAGGGGAAGTTGAATCGGGAGTGGGTCGAACGTTATTGTCATGGAGACTGGGAGAACTGTCGGAGATATGAGATGGAAGAAAATTTTCAGTACCACCCGGACTCAATGCTGCCTGACGGCACCACAGACAAAAGTCTGGGATAGTTTTGCGAGTGATCTGGAGATGAGGATTACAATCACATATGACAACGAGGTGTGGAAAAAGGGCCTTAAGGCTGACTGGGGCTTTTCCTGTCTTATTGAGGTATACGGCAAGAACATACTTTTTGATACAGGGGCAAATGCTAACATCCTGCTATGGAATATGGCAAAGCTGGATATAGATCCAACGATCATTGATGAGGTCGTTATATCTCATGCCCACTGGGACCACACGGGCGGTCTATCCGGCTTTTTGGCTTTAAGACCATGTAGGGTCTACATCCCTTTTTCATGTCCTTTACCCCCTGTCGGAGATGAGATCATCAGGGTAAAAGCTCCCTTAAAAATCCACGAAAATATTTTTTCAACAGGCGAGCTTCAGGGTATAGAACAGTCTCTCATAGTCAAAACGGAGTCAGGCCTGGTTGTGATTGCTGGATGTTCTCATCCCGGTGTCAGGGAAATTTTTGAGGAGGCGTCCCGGCTGGGCAAAATAAATGTCCTTATAGGCGGGCTGCATGGGTTCAATGAATTCAGTATAGTGAGAGATCTGGAAAAGATTTGCCCCACCCACTGCACCCAGTATAAAAAGGAAATTAAGGCCCTTTATCCTGACAAGTATTTAGAGGGAGGAGTTGGGAGGGTTATTGAAATTTAGGGACGAATCGGCACGCACTGCCAATAATAAGGCTCGGCATGGCACTCTTCTCAAGTCCGCATCTGCTCCTACGGTGCAAGCGGCCCTCCCTGCTGCTTGCCCGCCGTCTTTCTGGCGGGTCTGCTGGAACAAAAGGATGTAGATTTTATTGGCCCGTGGCCGTGCAGACCACGACTCGGGCCGCGGCATTGGGTAGAGTCGTTTTTATGCGAAAGATACGTCCTTTCGAAGAGCGCCATACCTTGCGCCTTGAGCCTCCATACAAATACGCTGTAGTGGAACACCCCTATGGGATGCTGAATACAAACCCTCATCTTTGGGTGGGGATTCTTTAATGCCTTTTTGCCGGAACACGAGTGTTCCATCCGTCAAGGCAGGGATTCTACGAAGTTCCAAGTTCTTCCAAATAGGCAGAAATCTGCGTTCCGTTTCCAAAGAAAAGAGAGTTGTTTGCTTTTCAGCTAGTGGCGGGAAAGGGCAAAAAGAATCATGTTTCCGGCAGTGCGGGCCGGACCTTGAACACTGTCTCCTTGCGGATTTCAACCGTACCTGGTTTTACATCACTTGGCTTTTTAACATATCGGGCGCGTGTGCAGGATACGGCAACGACCCCGCCCTCTCTGGCCTTGCTGTGATAAGCGGCAACGGCGGCGGCCCGCTTGAGCGTTTTACTGTCGGGTTTCTCATCCGGCCTGGACGCAAGGATAACGTGGCTTCCAGCCGTGCCCCGAACATGAAACCACCAGTCATCGGGTTTGGCGATCTTGAAGGTCAGCAGGTCGTTATCTGCATCTGTCTTACCGGCTATGACCTTCCATCCGTCCGGGAGTTCGTACTGGTAAACACGGGGCCGTCCCCGCTTAATAATGTTTTGGGTTATGGGCATGAGGTCACCGGATGAGATATTATTTCTTTCTGCATCTACCTTTATATACCAGTTAAATCCATAGTTAATTAAGGGTCATTTCCGAAGATATCCTCCTTTCCTTAAGCCTAATCTATTCTGCGCATCGCCGTGAGCAGATTTTACAGAGGGAGTATACGGCGTGCTGTCCAGTAAGCGTGGCGCCAGTAGCTATCATGCAAATTCGATATGGTAACTCCTTTACTGCTGGAAACATGCGCAAATTCACCCCTGCTCAAATAAATGCCTACGTGGCGCTTTTTTCCAGGGGGGAGAAAAAATACAATATCCCCGGCCTTAAGGTTCCTTTTTGGTATTTGCATTCCTGCTTTTATTTGCTCAGCCGTGCTGCGAGGCAGTTGGATGTTGAAAAGATTATTGTATGCAAGCATGACGAAGGCGGAGCAATCAATTCCATTTCGAGCGGTTCCGCCCAAACGGTGCGGTGTGCCTTCCCAATGCATAATATAAGAACGAATGTGCCTTTCGACTTCATCCGGAGTTTGGTAACGGAAAGGTCCTGAAGGTTTTTGCGCTGTTGAAGCGCAGCCCGTTAAAAGAAAAAAGAACACTAAAGCGATAAAGTCAAATGCGAAAGGATTTCTGATCCGCCTGAAGAAAAGGAGAGGGCAATACATAAATATTAGCATAGCCTTCATCAGGATATGATTCAAGATAAAAGGACTGGGATGGTTTAGTACAATCCGTTAAGCATTAATTAAGAGATGGCCTAAAATTCATCTTTATCATCACAAGGTTCATCTTGCTCTATGACCTGCAATCCGGTAAAAGTAACATGTATTCACATTATAGGTTGAGGTCAAAATGCTCAAAAGACTTAAAGACTGTTTTTGTTCTCCGTCAATGATCTTTTACCTTACGGCTTCTGTCTTAGTATTGCATCTGTCAACTTTTTTCATTTCGGATCTCTCAGCCCAAGGAAGCATGGAAGGTCGACTTATCGATAAGGCACTTAAAATCAATGCAGTGCGGACAGGTGACCTATCCATACGGTCAGATCTTTTCACCAATCCTTTTGCCTTAAGTAATTTCCGGAGATGGATGGATAACCCCATTAATGCTCCAATAGAGGCCCAGGCCAAGGCCATGAGTATTTTGGCCAAGTGCGAAGATCCTTTGTTGTGGATAAAGGAACTGGCAACGCTTGGTGATTTGAATATAATCGGCCCTATTCCTCTAAAAAAGTATGCCAGACACGAGTTCACGGCTCCGTGGCAGCTAAAGGAGGCCATTTTTCTGATCCTTGATGCCATATATACCGCCAATTTAAGGTTTGGCGACATCAAGGCAGAAATATCTTCAGAAAATATGAGTCTTATTGGAAGGTTTTTTTTGCCTGAAGCCTGCATAGGCAGGGATTCGGAAGGGAAGACAGAACGGAGTCTCGGTATATCAGAGCAGAGACAAGCCATTGCTGCTGCCGGAAATGTAAATATGGAAGGTATTCTTGCATCAGGATTAACCATTATCGGAGCAGTGGCAAATGCCAGGGAACTTTTGACCAAAACTGACAAGTGGCAAAAAGAAGTCAGTTCATTTTCCTTTATGACTGATTTGGGAAAGGTTGTAATAGGTGGTAAAGGACCGGATGTACACCAAGATGCAGCAACCCTGATAATTGATCTGGGCGGGAATGATGTCTACAAAGGAAAGACAGCATCAGGGTCAAATGGTAAGTGTTCACTTGTGCTTGATCTTGGTGGTGATGATTTATACTTAGGAGAAGAGTGTACACAGGGATCAGGTGTATGGGGAATTGGAATCCTGTATGACGTTAAGGGAAACGATTTCTACAGGGCCGGGAGTTGTTCCCAGGGTGCAGGTCTGTTTGGCCTGGGTCTGATTATAGACGGTGGCGGTACGGATACCTATCTGGGCACGAAATTCGTGCAGGCTGCCTCGTCTTGGGGATGGGGTGGACTGATTGATCTAGGCGGCGAAGACACTTATTCGTGTCAGCATTCAGGTCAGGCATATTCCGGTGTTTTGGGCATATCATGTTTATGCGATATCAAAGGGAACGACAAGTATTTATCAGGCGTTAAGGCACCGGATCCGAGAGAGCCTGATATGAATAAGAGTTTTTCGCAGGGCTTTTCTTTCGGGATGAGGAATCTTGCTGCAGGTGGTTTTGCAATTCTCGCGGACAAATCGGGCAACGATCTTTATCAATGCCAGTATTTTGGACAGGGGGCTTCTTATTGGATGGGTATCGGGGTTCTTTATGATGAAACCGGGAAAGATACCTATGTTGCTCGAAGATATGCCCAGGGGGCAGGCATTCATTTTTCTTTTGGTCTGCTCATGGACGCTGCCGGTAACGACCATATTTCATCGTGGGGTGTTTCCCAGGGGTGTGGCCATGATTATGGGATAGGTATTTTGATCAATGAAATGGGTAATGACACCTATGTCTCCGATTGGCTTTCGATGGGAGCCTCACAAGCCAATGGTGTAGGCATTTTTGTTGATAACTCCGGAGACGATGGCTATGAGAGCAATACTGGTATGGCAGTAGGCAATTTCATTGAAAGTCGAAGGTCCGGCGGTATCGGTCTTTTTATGGATGCCCATGGAAAAGACAGGTATTCCGTGAATGGTGCGAACAATACCGTTTGGGGGATGAATCGATGGAGTATAGGGATTGATGGGGAGTCCGGTGGTATGAGCGGTATAAATATAATTACTCCTTTGGCGGCAACTATCATTAGCGAGGAAGCGGAAAAGAAAAAGAGGGAAGAAAAGAACGACCTGGCAAGCAGGTTAGGCATTTCAGAAGAGATGCCATATCCCTTGGATATAAAGGAGATGATCTCTATTGCGTCGCATTGGGGTTTTGAAAAAGATATTCCAAGGGAGGCGAGTGAAAAACTCCTTAATCTGCCTCCGGAAAGATCAACGCCTGTAGTAGTCGAATTCATCAGCACCCCAAGTATAATGACCCTAATTTTCATGGAGAGGTTTTTAAAGGTTCATGCTTTTCATGCCATACCGGAATTAGTGAAAAAGACAAGAATTCCAGACCCGGTCGCCAAGGCAAGGGCCTTCTACTTTTTAGGCATGCTCAAGGATTCCAGAGTTCTCGAGTATTTTGCTGAAGCCTTAAATGATCCGTCGTGGAAGATCAGATCTGCGGCAATCAGGGCTATCGGAGAGGTACTAAACATAAGACGCCTTAAGGTATTGGTGCCCATGATGCAGAAATTTGATGAGGCCCTGGCACAGAATAATCCCGGTATTATTAAGCGATATCTTGGA
>CAZENC010000085.1:0-10876 GCA_964513115.1 uncultured Desulfobacteraceae bacterium
TCAGAGACAAGGTGATTGAATTAAATCCCGGGGAGATGATTGTCATTCCGAAGGGTGTAGAGCACAAACCAGCATCCGAAAAAGGCTACAAAGCACTTTTAATAGAACCTGAAGGTGTTCCCAATACGGGTGACGTTGACAATGAAATCACAATGAACAAAATAGAATGGATATAACAACTCATAACATCACAACTAAAAAGGGGGCAAGAAACCCGTTTTCCATCTCAGGACTCCGGGAAATAATACGGGGGAGCCAAAACCCATGCCTGAAACACGCGTAGACAACCAAGTTTTCGAAATGTTCCCAAGCTTTCGTCGCGGCATCGTTGTAGCAAGTAGAATGGACAATCAGGGAGCCTCCTCGCAGCTCGAGTCTCTTCTGAATGATGCCCTTGCCAACGCGGTTGCCAATCCCGTCGATCTGGCAACAGACCCCAGAATGGTTGCCTGGATCGAAACCTACCGGGAGTTGGGATTCAATCCGAAAAAGTTCCCGCCCGCCCATCTTGCGCTTCTGAAGCGGATTCAGAAATCCGGCGCCTCCATTCCTTTAATCAACAAGGCGGTGGCGATCATGAACGACAACTCGATACGGGGTATCTTGCCGGTCGGTGGGGATGACCTGCTCCGGGCGGGGGAAATCCTGGAACTTGGTTTCGCAAAAGGGGATGAAAACTTTTCTCCCCTCAATGATCCGGAGAAAATCGAGCACCCGGATTCCGGGGAGCTTATCTATGTGGTTGCGGAAACCCGAGAGGTGATGTGCCGGCGGTGGAACTGGCGGAACGGTTATCAGACCCGGATCACCGAAGAAACCCAAGTTATGGTCATGAACATCGACGGACTCGGAGAGGAAAGTGAGAAACGGGCTGTATCAGTTCGCGACCGCGTGGCCCGAATGCTTGAACAGTATTGTAACGCAGAGGTCGAGACAGCCCTCCTGACACCTTCCGAGCCGAATTTTCGATTTCGTGTGTAGGCCGATTCTTCGCAGAAATCAAAGTGGCGAGATTGCTGCTTATTCCGAGCCAAGTTGACCCGGCGCGACCCCGAACCCAGCTTTTTCATTGGTTTTCTTGCACAGTTTTTTGTGCATTTGATATTTTTATGCACAATTTTTTGTGTATTAAACCAAAGTTTGCTAAAATTTTGTTAAAAAGGCTTTTTTTACTTGACATCCTGCCCTGTTGGCCTATCGTACCAACATATTCTTACATTACAAAATCTCTTTTATACACAAGCAAAGCAAATCATGACACTCCACCACCTCAAATTGTGCCTATCCACCTCCTGACAGGCTCAATAATGCCTGGCCAGGAGATACCGACTTAAGATTTCAAAACTTACATTTTTTTAAATACAATGGTTATTATATTGATTTTATTATTAATATTGGCATTTTGAGTATTTTTTAGTTCAATCGTCAAAATATAAGTATTTGCCGCAATTCCGTTAATAACACGCTGCCGCATAATATTAATGTTCGCCGATAAAAAAGGATTGTAAAGAATTGTCGAAAAAGTCTAAGGAACTTATATCGGAAAATCGACTATTAAGAACCATTCCAGTAATTCGTAACGAGAAGGTCATATTGGATTCCGATCTTGCAGCATTATATGGCAAGGATACTCACATTGAGTTACAGTTGAGGTGCAGATGGTGGAAGAAACAAACGCTCGCAAAAACGATATCCAAGATCGCCGCCAGGAAAGGGGAACATGGCCCTGGTTCGTGTTAAACGTCATCCTTTTTCCTGCGCCAGCCCATTTCACTCTCCTGCGGGTCAAGGACTTCAGCTTCGGCAAAAGCATTAAACATCTTGGCGTGACCTTTCTCTTAGTCTTCGTTCTTCTTATATCGGCATCACTGCAATTGGTATTTCCCGATTTGGGCCGCCTGTGGATGCTTTTACCTGTCTTGTCAGGCTTATTAGTCCTGTATGCCAATCGTTCCCTAAGAGGAAATTTTAAACCTTTTGACATCACCACCGTCACCAGAACCCATGTGTTTTTCTTTCTGTTCCTTGTCCTGATTTTTGCGGTGTTAACCACCCTGCCCGGTCTCGATCTTATCGAACTGAACCAGAAATCAACAGAGGCGTATAAGAGCTGGATCAGGGAATTACCCTTTTGGCAGAATCTGCTAATCCTGGTATCAGGTCTCTTTTTGCTGTTAGCCGGATACATAACGAATTCTATTGCGCCGGTTTCCATCAACCGGGCTTTTATCCTCTATGCCTGTTTAATCATATTTATCAGCGAGCTCTCAATAATCTTACTCCTGGTTTTCGCCTGGTTGAAGATCCAGGGCGGCTTAGGGACACAGCTTGTGATTGTTTTGGTTGCCGCGATCCTGGCAATGGATTATTGGGATGCAAGGTCTTTCGGCCAGTACACGAGGCGCTTTTTTTTCCTGACATGCACAAAGGCCTTCTATTTTATTTTTCTGTGGATCTGCTTTTTCGGGCTTCCCCAGAAAGCCGCCGCTACTTTCTCCGATTATTATTTTGACAAATCCAGACCTGCAGTCATACAGGGCTTCAACAAGTACCTGGTTTTTTCCGACCGCAACCGTTTTAAAAGCGCGCATGAAGCAACGCGCCGGATGAGGTCCCTTTATTCCAGAGCGTTATATAACTCCAGACCAGACGAATTGAATCTAATCACCGGACTCCTCGACGGAAATAAAGGGTCCATTTTCCCTGCTGATGCGGATATTTGCCGCTTGGCGGACTTGATAAACCGCGGAGAAATACAATCCTCCTCCATGGTCTTCGACAGGGTTCCGATATTCCGGCCGGTCCACCCGGACTGGGATGTGATGCTCACCGCGCTCCTGATGCAGGGCACGATTTCGAAGACAGATCTGAACAACTTCGTCGCCGGCTTTAAAACGATGCTTCCGAAAACCTCACAGGGCCGGCTTCCGAACATCAGCACGACATACAAGGCGCGCTATGTGTCATTAGCCACCAATACACACGTCGATTTCGTTCCGCCCCGGTTTGAGTTTCTTGAGAATCTTTTGGAAAAAAACATCTGTCCCGTGCTTTCCCTCAGGCTGGCCGGCGTAAATTACTGGGCCACGCTTCTTAATATCGACCGTCAATCCGGCATCGCCTGGTTTCGCATCAAAACAATTTCGCGCATGGGAAAATCGATTCAAATCCTTTTCGATTCCGATGAATCAGGGGCTCTCAAGGCTGAAATCCTCTCCCGGTTTATGGTTCCCCTGTCCCTTGAATATTTACGCGATGTCCTGGAGCATTATTCCGGAGCGGTTGTTGTTTTTACCCCAACAGGCCTTGAGAAAGCCCTGCCCGATCTGTTTGTAGAAAAAGATCTTGCAGAGATGAATCGCGCCGTTGCCTTCGCCTCCGACCCTGTGCTGTCAACTGCTCCCGTTTTTGTCGATCCTAAAACGGACCTGTTTTCCGAATATGCCGGCTATACGCGGGCCGTCGCCTTAATTAGGGCCATGCTGAAGCCTACACCTTATGAAGGGAATCTCTTTTCCCGCCCAGCGGTCATGTCGTTTAACCGAAAAGGGCCCGGTCGGATCAAAGAAATCGAAGCACTTCTTGGACGGATCGGCACCTTGCGGGACTGTGACCGTATTGATATTGCCGATCTTCTGGTCAAGAATAACCACGTGAATGGAGCACCGGATCTGTTTATCCGACTGACAACCGAAAAGATTGTTTCAAGCGACCTGATCGGATGCCGTAGCGCATTGAGGATAGGACGTGAACTGTTTCTGCTTGGATATCATGAAAAGGCATTCCGTTATCTGGAGCTCGCTTTTTTGCGGCACCCTTTTAACTCTGAATACGAGCTGTGGTATCATATCGGCAGAGAAAAACTCACAAAACCGCCGGTCCCTTTTTATTCACCACCCGAGCATCAGCCTGATTTATACCTCTATTATCAAACCCTGGCCGATATAAGAAAAGGACATGACAAATCGGCCTTGAAACGGCTGGAGAATGCGCTGGAAAAAGACAGCCATAACAGCCTGGCTACCCATTTGCTAAGCAAATATTTTAACAGGCCGTTGGATGAACGCCATTTTTTCCCTGTGCAGGAGGGATTATGATGAATGAAATGCAAAGACTTAAAGGCTGGAAGATGTTGGCGTACGCTCTGTTTCTGGGACCGTTTTTCCTTGCACTCTATTTCCGGGAGACACGCAATGCCTATCCCGCCGCCAGATATTTTGCCTGGTTTTCCCTTCTTGCAATGGTCCTTTGCGCTTATCTGATGTTTACATTCACCTTCAGCCCGTCTGTCATCCGCCTCGTCTATTTGATTATTTTCCTGTCAATATTCGGGCTGGTATTCTTCTATTGCTGGGGTCTCGACTCCAAAACCAAAATCCGATCACCGGGCCCTAAAAAGAAATATTCCTTTTCGCGGGCATGCGCATGGATGATAGTCATGGGGGTCCTGTTCCCGGGTCTCAACAACATCGTCCAGGCTATTTATTACTGGATTCTTGGGGAGCAGGTCACCGTCTATTTTTCCTCCCATTCAAACACATTCAAATTCTGGATCCTGGTTGGATTGATATATGGTTTTGTTTATGGAATGCGGAACAACAATGAGTATTTTAACAGGGATATGGGTGCAGTTGCCAGATCCATTTTTTCCGTCTTTGTTTTTATCTTCCTGTACAGCGGTTTTGTTCTGGCCTTGGTCATTTATCCGCTCCAGCGACTCGCACCGATTTCATATTACCCTCAATCGGCCGAGTTTCTGTTTTATTTGCTGCTTTTTATTGCCATTACTCTTTCCACTGTCCACCTTTTACGGACGGCTGTTCACCTTGGAACACTGAAGACCGGCCTCATATTATTTATCGGCATCCCCCTTATTGCGCTTCACATTATCGTGGTATCCGCATACTCCGTCACGATCAATCTGACTGCAGCCTCCATTCTGGAAGACAGGCAGAAGCTCTCCTCCGCTAAAACGCTTTATGCGAAAGCCATTCCCTACATAAGGCACGACAACCTTCTCGCCTCGCTTCATCACAGACAGGGCGTACTGCACGTATTGAATCAGGATTATCAATCCGCCGTTGTCAGTTTCAAGAAGGTACTTGCCGATTATTCGGAAAACTCCGAAGTCTTTATGAAAGCACGCAAATACATGGATGCCTTCGAAAAAAATCAATCCATAAAAGAACATGGAAGAAAAATTCTTGTCGTAAGGCATCGGACCTTTGAACAGGCGGCATCATGCTTTCCCAATTCCCTTTCGGTGATCTTAAACTTCTACGAAAAGCAACCGATCAGCACCAGAAAGCTGAGCTATGCGATAAAGGAGAGCTTTTCCATGGGCACGTTCATCTGGAAGGCCGAATCCTTTCTGGACAAGAACGGCTACGAGCTGCTCACTACATTCTGGCAGAGCAGGAAGACGTTATTTTCCCTTTTGGAAGCCGGCTATCCCGTACTCGTCTACATTCCCGGCCATGTATACACCCTATATGGATATGATTCACGCATGGAGATGTTTTTTACCTACGATACGGCTAAATCAAATCGTTGGAATGATAAACCGTTCTGGAGTTTACAACGAAACTGGATGAGGGGTAGCTTTTTAATGAGTGTTGTTGTGCCAAAAGGGGAAAAAGAAAAATTCACCTCACTTTTTCCGCAATTTGGCCGTTACAGCCGCCATTACCAACTATGGCAGAAAGCTCATATCAGCGATTACTATGAGAGCAAAGGAAACTACTGGAAAGATTATGACCGCTACAACCTTTCAAAATCCTTCGGCCTCGATCGCCTGAAAATGAACGAGCCTTATTTTCTCCACGATGATTTTTTCTCCTTCCCATGGGACGCCGGGGAATGGAAAAACGATGTTTTACCCGTTCTGAGCCAACCCTGGGCCCTGGAATGGTCCATTATGGAAAAATACATCCTCTATCTCCTATATAGCGGACAACCCGAACAAGCCCTGCAAATTATCGAGCTCTATCAATCTCATTTGCCGGCAGAGCCAAGTTCTCCCCCTCCCAAACTTTGGAAACTCCGGTCTCATTTGTCGGAGGATCCAAATTATCTCTTTTTCCAGCTTCTGGAACTAAAGCTTGCCGCCATGGTGGAGGCGGACAATAAAAAAGGAGTATTATCCGTATCCGACAAGCTAATCGGAATCACCGGCAATATGCGGTCCGGGTCATACTGGGGTCATTATTTTAAGGCAAGGCATCTAATGGCCTCCGGTGATCTGAAGGGCGCAGTTGAACTCCTGCTTTCCGCTCTCGACAATCTTCGCCTCGGCATATATCCACGCTCCAAGTCCTTCAGGTACATAGTTGACGCTTTGAACGAGATCTATCTGATTGATCCTTCGTTGATCGGGCCGGAAAAAATACCGCTTATCGAAGTGGCGCAGATTGATCTTGCCTCAGATCGATAAGAATATTGGAGAATTGAGAATTAGGATTGGGCCTGAAAACAACTGTTTTGGGACATTAAGCTATAGATATCAATAAGTTGGCTTGGCCCCAAACCTAAAACATTGGGGATGAATGATGGAGGTTTTTCAATCAGGGGGCATAATATTTATTGGATTGAAGACTGTGGTGTATGCCAAATATCGATGTTTCGAGTCGCTATAAATCATTTTATCAAGTAAAATCAATTATTAACCTTAAATATCAGAGGTAAAAAGTAATGAAAATAACTCGCATAGAATTGTATTACGTCAAGATACCATTGGAAGAAAAAAAACCGGGATTTTTCAGTGAACCAGCTTATTTCACTCCCAGTTGGATTCCGGGGTTTCGACAATCCGAAATGCGCTTTTATTTTCTTAAACTGGGCACAAATCAGGGGCATGAGGGATATGCTGCAATGCCTGCGATGGGACCCGAACGAAAAGGTTTGGGGCCGATGATGGGAAATTACCTAATGGGTATCAATCCTATGGATATTCAATTGGTCAACCAGCGCATTCAGGAATTTTCCTTTATAGGAATGCGCAACGGCTGGATTGATGCGGCATTCTGGGACATCATAGGAAAAGTCAAGGGTGAGCCTTTGTGGAAAATTTTAGGAGGAACCGGAGGATTTGTTTATCCATATTTATCAACAGGTTCAACACACGACCATGATCAGGCAAAGATCCGCGAAATCAGCAAGCAGGCATTGGAGGATGGATATAGAGGCTTGAAATTACGTGTCAAAAGCGATGAGCTTGTATCCATGGTAGATTTCGTCGGAGCCGCCCGCGACGCGGTTGGAGATAAGTTGGATCTAATGATAGATGCCAATCAGGGATGGCCCGTTGATATTGTTGACGAAACTCCGAAATGGAATTTGGAATTCGCCATGAAATTCGTGCAGGGCATTGAGCAATACAACATAAAATGGTTAGAGGAACCTCTGAATCGAGGCAATTTTGAAGGCCTGGCCGAACTTCGAAAAAACACAGAAATACCAGTTGCGGGGGGAGAAATAAACTCAACCTGGCGCGATTTTAAAGCAATGCTGGATATCGGCAGTCTGGATATCTATCAACCGGACCCTGTGATGGCCGGCGGCACTTACGCCGGCGGTATTTCCATCGTTTACTGGTTAATTCGTGAAATCCAAAGACGCAACAAGGAGAATAATAACGATTCTCAAAAGCTCAAGTATTGTCCTCATACCTGGACGACTGGACTGGGATTTTCCCTGGCATTGCAGCTCGTGGGAGTCTTACCGTCTCAGGAACGCGGTCTGCTTGAATACCCCTTTGAAGGAAATTGGAAACAGGAATACTGGGCTCGCTTTATCAAAGGGGGTTTTGCTCCTGATAAAGAAGGACGAATAAAAATTCCGGACGGACCGGGATTGGGTATAGAAATTGATTGGGATGTCATTCGACGTTTTGGCAAGCGCATCTATCGCGGGACTGCCGCCACCGTAGCTTATAATACTTTGTTGGATCGCGGCTTAAAGCAGACGATGTATTTGAAGAAGAAAAAAAAGGAACAGCTTGAACGAACCGCAAAAGCACAATTTGCTGTTCCAGAACCTCCATTTTAATCATAACTTGGTCGGGCCTAGATAACTAATTGTAACTACTAATTAACAACCGTAAGAATACACTTATTCAGGCCCTAGAGCTTTTTAGGCGCAAAAAGTGCTATGGGATCAACAAAACACCTATTTTTGAGATGTTAATATAAGTTGGCTTGGACCGATTCTAATATCCCTCCGGAGAAGAAATGAGAGAAAGAGATCTAACAGCCTATTGCGGACTATATTGTGGAGATTGTATTCGATATCAATCCAGGTCCTCTGATTTAGCAAAGCAATTATTAAAGGAACTTGGTCGTAAACAATTCTCTGAGTATGCAAAATTGAAAAGTACGAATAGGAAAGAATTTGAGCATTATGATTTGATCGTTTCCGGATTGAAAGCGATCTCGGAATTAAAATGTGAGTTACCATGTCGGCTGGGCGGCGATGGATGTGAGGGATCATGTGAAATTATCAAATGCATAAAAGACAATACTTTTGAAGGATGCTGGGAATGTGATTCTTTTGAGAAATGTGAAAAGTTAGATTTTCTAAAGCCATTTCATGGTAATGCGCCGATAAATAATTTACGCAAGATTAATGAGTTGGGCATAGGTAAATGGGCGAGGCACCGTGAGAAGTGTTATCCGTGGCTTTAATTTTGAGTCGATCGGCATATAATCGGTCTGGACAAGGATGGTAAAATTAACGGGGTTGGTACAATGATGTTTTTAGATCCCAAAAATTTGATTGTCACCTGTGAATCAAGTTCCTGCGATGATTGTCCTGCCGGCAATATTCTTCATTGTCATTTCGCCCTCAAAGATTGGATCCATTTTCTTCCTGTTCGGATTTGTCGTTTTTGCGCTCTCCCTGATCTACTGGAAATTGGGTTCTACACCCCTTGCCAGAGCCATGTTCATTCCGCTGCTGGTAGTGGGAGTGTTGTGCATGGCAGGGGGCCTTGGTTTGAATTTCAACAATCAAAGCAGAATCGTTGAATACCAAGAGGCCTACAGCGAGAACCCGCAAAAATTTGTAGAAAGTGAGTAACGTGAGAGAGATACCTTCAATAAAGAATGCGGTCTATATATCGCATACAATTTATACGACCCAAGATATCAGTGAAGCCTTTCAATATCTGATCAATAATATCAGCACTCACTACTCGGAATTAGCGAAAGGCCACGAATACTTTAGAATCATAAATGGCGATAAATTAGAAGTCGGGTCGATCATCGAATGTGCTGAAAGGGCCGGCAACCAGGCAATAATGCACAAATATATTGTTAATGAAATAATACCGGATGAAAGAATTCAATATGCATCAACGCCTTCCTATGTGAAAGTTAGATTACCATGGAAGACAATTGAGAGTACCAGTAATTCTTATGTGTATTATGATTTCGCCCGATTTGGTGAAAGTGGAACAGAAATTAGATTAACAATAGGAATTCAGTTTTCAAATGCTGTTGAAAAGGTATTTTCACAAATAACCGGCGGATTAATTCCCTGGAAGAAACATTGCTTAGAGGAAATGGAAGGATTGAAACAATTGTTGGAAAATAATGCTTAATTTGAAATCGTCGAATTCCTGCCCAAACATCTGATATGGATTTAACAAGCAAAGGAGAAAATTATGGTTATTAAAAAATTAAGTGATGCCCCCTTAACGGATTTACAGGGGTATAATCGTGTTAAAAAGCAAATTGTAATAGGTCCGGATGACGGATCGCAGGAGATCGTGTTACGCTATTTCAGGATAGCTCCCGATGGAAACAGCCCGCATCACACCCACGATTTTCCGCATCTGGTAAAAATCGAAGCGGGCAAAGGCATCGTGAAAGATTCAGCGGGCAATGAGCATCCGCTGCAACCGGGCGATTATGTTTATATAGATAACAACGAGGACCATCAGCTCATAAACACGGGGTCGGAGCCATTTGATTTCATCTGCATCGTTCCGCGAAGAGGTGAAAGTTGATACAGTATCTAATGGGTGCTAAAAGAAAATACCATTTAATTTTCCTTGATTATGGATAGCCTATTAATGGATAAAAAAATAGAAATTCTTTGTCACGTCAATAAAAAGCGTTCTCAAAGTGCTTCGCAACACGCTATTGAACTCGTTTCTCACGATGTTGAGGAATCAGTGACCTGCTTTCACCGCAGTTTGCCGGGATATCGTCCGACACCTTTGGTCAAACTAACGCAACTCGCAAAATACCTGGGCATAAGTGATCTATGGGTAAAAAGCGAAGCGGACCGCTTTGACCTCAAGGCCTTCAAGGTACTTGGGGCGAGCTATGCCATAGGAAAAATCATAGCAAAAGAGCTAAACCTGGATAACAGAGTATTTACTTTTGATCAAATACTGTCCCACACATCCAAGTTTCAAAATTTGACTTTTGTTACGGCAACTGACGGCAATCACGGCCGGGCGGTTGCATGGACTGCCAGCAAACTTAACTGTAAGGCTGTGGTCTACCTGCCGGAAAGTTCATCAAAGTACCGGCTGGAAGCCATCCGTAATTTGGGGGCGGAAGCATCAAGGATTAAAGGCAATTATGATGATGCGGTAAGATTAGCGGCAAGGAAAGCCGATGAAAATGGATGGTACTTGGTTCAGGACACATCTTGGCCTGGATACGAAGAAATTCCAACCTTTATAATGCAAGGCTATTTTACCTTATTGGTAGAAGCCTTTCAGCAACTGGAGGGGGAATGGCCTTCGCATGTTTTTATGCAGTCCGGTGTTGGTTCGCTATCTGCTGCAATGCTGGCATTTATATGTCATTTTAATAATAAACCAAGGCCCTATTTTGTAGTCGTTGAGCCCACGAATGCCGCCTGT
>CAZENC010000086.1:0-10735 GCA_964513115.1 uncultured Desulfobacteraceae bacterium
GCGTGAAGTAGGGACCCATTTTCACGTGGATGCGTGCTGGGGCGGTTCAGCTCTATTGGTGGATGAATACCGCTCCCTGTTCAGGGGGATTCAAGAGGCTGATTCCGTTACCATAGACGCACATAAGCTTCTCTATTGTCCCATGACAATGGGCGTTGTTCTCTTTCGCAGCGAAAGGGATCTGCAGTTTATCCGGCATTCAACCCATTATGCTATACGAAGGAACTCTGTTGATACAGGGCGTTTTACGGTTGAAGGTTCCCGTCCTTTCGCCTGTCTTAAACCGTGGGCGTCACTCAAGATAATCGGCAGCGAAGGATACGGACTTCTGTTCAGACATGCCAACAAAACGACCCATAATCTAAAAGAACTCCTGGACACTTGCAATAATTTCGAGACGCTGAGCGTATCCGAACTTTTTATTCTTACATACCGTTTTATTCCGGCAAAAGTGAGAAAAAAGCTCCTTGCCTTGAGGGATGTTGAGGCTTCTTCAAGGGGTAAGGCAGGGGCAAAAGGGACGAGGCAAAAGATCAAGAAGATTAATCATTTCATTAATGCGCTTAACATCAAACTACACAAGGCATCAAGGAGAGATGACACCACTTTTGTTTCCAGAACGACCTTGGAATCAACACGATACCGGCCGCAGAATATTGTGGTCTTGAGGGCGGTATTGATTAATCCACTAACAGACAAACATATTCTCAAGGAGATTGTGGATACCCAAAATCGTATCGGATTGCAGATCTGGGAAGAATTTGAATCGGCATACCGGAAAATAGTGATATGAATAAATAAGGGCCAAAGGTGCAGGGCTCACGGAAGAACAGCAAGCGATAGTTAAATGTACCCTTACCTTTGGCACTGTGCCATTGTATTTATTCAATGTCAGCAAAATGCAAAATTGGAACCTCGGGATGGAATTACAAACACTGGAGGGAAGTATTTTATCCTCCCAAGGTTCCTGTTTCAGGATGGCTGGATTTCTATACACGGCATTTTGACACCGTGGAGGTGAATGCCACTTTTTATAGGCTTCCAAAGCCCGGGACCTTTGATAATTGGTACGAAAAAACACCAGAAGGTTTTATCTGGTCTGTTAAGGCGAGCAAATACATTACGCACACAAAGAGACTGCAGGATTGCAGAGAATCACTCAATCGTCTATATGATTCCGCAGGGCGTTTAAAACACAAGCTTGGGCCAATTCTATTACAACTCCCGCCGAACATGGCTTTTGAAAGGGATATTTTTATTTCATTTTGTAGAAATCTAAATCCGTCCTTCAAACATGCCCTTGAAATACGACATCAATCGTGGATTGATCCTTTTGTTTTTGAAATCCTTAATGAGCACAATATTGCTTTCTGCCTTTCAGACACGGCTGGAAAATATCCCTACCACGAAGAAACAACTTCTGATTTCATATATATACGTCTGCACGGATCCCGGAAACTTTATGAATCAGAGTACTCAGAGGATGAGCTTCAAAAGTGGGGCCAAAAGATCCGGAACTGGAATAGGCAGGCCTATGTCTATTTCGATAATGACTTTCGATGCTTTGCCGTAAAGAATGCTAAAAGGCTTAAAGAGATCCTCTATTCCATGAAGTAAGCAATTGCCATATAAAAACACCTTAACAACTGGATGGTAGCTGTGATAAGATTCTATCCTAGACCACCTTCTCATTATGTTTTTCTATCAAAACAGGTAGAAGACTGCGGGCGCAAGTCAGTGGGGGTCTGTATTAAACAGGGAAGTTTTTTAAACAGATTCACTTACCGAGATTTTGTGAGGATGGCACTGTGTCTGATGAATTAAATTCAGGCTCCATTGTGAGCGAAGTCGACGAAAGACTGGATGATATATTTGGGGGAGATGAAGGCGAAAGTACGCCCTTGGAAAGTGAGAATGCATCACAATTGGATGAACTCAGGGGTTTGATGTTCACCGTCGACAGGGAAATCAGCGATGAGACCATTAGTGCTATCAACCTTGAAGTCAAGCAACTCGAAAGATTTTACATAAATGACACGCAAGTCCTGGCGTTGCTCAAGATCATGTCTTTAGTCGCAGGCTATATGAAATTGAAAAAGGCCGATATCCATCCGGAAACTAACAGCTTGCTGAACTCGGTATTTAGGTGCATGGAAAATGTGATTGAAAATAAGGGACTATCAACCCGTGAAAAAAGGACACTGATAGAAAAAGAAATTAATAATTTTAACAACTTCAAGGTGAAGATTTCATCAGGGGGGCAACCTCCGGCCAAAGAAACAATGCAGCGGATCGAGGAAGCTGCCTCTGAAGATTCGGAACCCGCAATGCCTCCTGAACAGTCTTTAGAAAGCGTTTCACCAGGAGAAATTTTCACGGCCCTCGATGATTTGCGCGCATTCCTGATAGGAGAACTTGCCACGCTAAAAAGCCGGGTCGACGGCCTGAAAGTGGCCTTCACAAGCAGTGACGATTCAAGGGAACGTCTGAGCGAAGAATTTAAGGCGTTAAAGGGCTGGATGAATGATCTGAAAGTGTTTTCTGGCGACTATAAAAATCTGCACAATTATGTAAGAGGCGAATTTGCGTCGCAAAAAGGCCAGATCGATGATCTAAAAGGGTTATCGGACGATCTTGACAACTTGCGAGGCCAGCTGGCCGAAGAATTTGTTAATTTAAAGGAGCAGGTTAATGACCTGAAAGGGGAGCTAAGCCGGCTTCGCGAAGACCTGAACATCGCTTGCTCGGAACTCGAGGTCATAAAAGGCTCTTTGTGTCCTGTCCAGACAGCACCTGGTTCTGATGAATCTTCCCGGAATGAAGAAGAAATAAAGGAAGTTGAAGAATCGGCGGGGAATTTTGAATCTACCCCGGACTGGAACCTTTTGGAGCAAGATCTCGTTGCTGAGGATGCAAGTCCAGCCGATAAGGCTCAAGGAGTCCAAACCGATGGTGAGACTAGATTTAAGGAAGAAAAGTCCGAAGAATGGGAAGAAGAGGCATTTGATTCAAGTCCTGTAGAAAAAGAACCTGAACCGGAATCCACGAATTCGGCAAGTTATTTTTTCTTTCAGATGGGGGGGAAAAGGTATGCCGTGAGTGAAGGCAACGTTATCAAGGTTTCCAAAGCCGGACGCCGTCTATTAAAAAAGGCGAGTGATAAAGGCGGACTCACAATGAACGATTGCAAGCGAATGTTTTCTGATGTCAAACGTGGAATTGAACCGGTATGGGATCACCTATCTTCCAAGGATCTGGAAAAGACCACATTTCATTTATTAACCGATGACAGGATTGATGGCCTACTGGACACGAAAGGGGGTGGGATGCTGTTTCTGGGAAGTGGTGAAAAGCGCTCGATACTTTTTGCGGACCAACTGCCAAAAAAGGAATGGCTTTCACGTGAAGACAAGGTGAAGAGCTTAAGCGGCCTTGAATATGTCTGCGGGGCCATCCAAAAAAAAGGCGATGATGCCGAAAAATATCTGATCCTTGATGCTGATAAACTCTGCAAAAGATTGAGGGTGTCTATTCCCGCGCCGTTCACAAAAATATAATCAAATACTTTTAAAGCAAAAAAAATACGTGACAACCTCCTGTTAAGACCAAATCTGGTTTACTTTCTTATCTCTTAATAGGGGGTTTCTTATTTTTGGGGCAGGACGCCATCTATCCGGTAAATTTTGGTGGTGAGGTTATGGCGCGGCCATCCTTTTCCTTTTGAATAGGAAATGTATGAGGTCGTAAGGCATAACTCGCTGAATAAATTTAACTTTCAATTGCTACTTAAGACGAAATAAATATTGAAACGATTTATCCTATAATTTGCCTTATGTTATTAAAAAGATCTATTTCCCAGATATAATAAAAAAGGATCTGAAGTGATAGGAAAATTACAAAAAGAAATAAGCAGCTTTCCGAAATATGGGACAAGGGAGGGAAAGAATTATGAGCATATGCTCAAAAAAACACTTGACGTCACTAGAGATATGGCTTATATTATGAGCAAATGTTCATAATAAGAGGGGAAGAATGCCAAGACCGCGAAAACCCAGATTTGTAAATGCGCGTCCACTAGTGGATGCTTTCCTTCCGAATCGGTTGCCGCCCTGGGGAAGGGAAGAGGTTATCCTTTCCGTTGAAGGGCTTGAAGCAATCAGGCTTAGTGATTTTGAAGGCCTGGATCAGGAATCAGCTGCAGTAAGGATGAACGTATCCCGGCCGACCTTCGGGAGGATTCTGACAGAGGCGAGGCAAATAGTGGCTGACGCCCTGGTCATGGGGAAGGCGCTCAGGATCGAGGGCGGCCATTTTGAGATGCCGCCAAGAGGACGCGCAAGGCGGCGTCGCGGAAGGGGCAGACCCTTTTGAGGGAAAGGAGGTGTATACCATGCCAGGATTTGATAGAACAGGTCCCAGAGGTGAGGGCGCCATGACCGGAAGGGGTCAAGGTCGCTGTAATCCTGACGGGGCTTCTTTTGGTGCTGGAAACCCCGTGGGCCGAGGTAGTGGCCGGGGTCGAGGCTGCGGCCGTGGCTCAGGGAAAGGTTCCGGTCGTGTTTCAGGCAGAGGTTCCGGTCGAGCTTCACGGAATAGATAATGCATGCTCAGGCCGGCTTAACATAACAATACAATTGAGGTGCCGCCCAGGATTTGAAGGGCGGCATATAAAAAGGAGGTGTTTGATATGCCAGGTTTTGACGGAACAGGGCCCATGGGCGCAGGTGCCATGACAGGAGGAGCCCGCGGATATTGCAATCCTGCCGGTGCCGTATATAGGCCTGCATCCGGACAGGGTTTTCGGTATGGTCGTGGCTTTGGTAGAGGCCGTGGTTTCGGAGCCGGGTTTGGCGCAGGATATGGCCGCGGCCGTGGTTATGGCAGAGGTTTTGGTTACGGTATGCCTTCCCCTGTACAAGGCGGATGGTATGGACCTGCGTACGGTAATCCCTATCCTTATCCTAATCCTATGGAGCCTTCAGAGGAGATCAATATGCTTAGGGCCGAGGCGGATGCAATGAAAAGCGGCCTGGATGAGATTAAGCGACGTATTGAGGAACTGGAAAAGGAGCCTGCGGAATAATCTTATCCTGACAAAAAGGCATTTTTTCGTCCTTTTAAGGTGTCCCAATTACACGCAGGGGGGGAAGCGACCTCCCCTGCGGCCCTTTAATTCCCTTCATTTTCCTTTCTGATTTTTTCCAACTGTCCTGTATACCAGTCAATCTGGCGGCATAGGCCTCTTATTACACGAACTTCCCGGGCCCTCAAAGGAAGTCTTGACAGGAAGCGCCGGATATTCAGCATCCAGTGTTCGGGATTCTGGCGGTCAATGAACCCGATTTTCGTCAAGACATCCCTTAGATGTTCGTACATGCCTTCCAGCTCGAATTTATTGGCAAGGCGAGGTGCTGCTGGTTCAGGCACTATTTCGCCGGAAGCCAGGGAGAGCTCATAACATATTATCATTACCGCCTGTGCAAGGTTCAGGGAAGAGAATCGTGCGGTGGGGATTGTGGCGACCGTATGGCAGTTTCGGAGCTGTTCGTTGGAGAGGCCGCGGTCTTCGGGACCAAAAAGGATGGCAACCAGGTTGTTTTGAGAAATGGCGATAAGATCCTTAGCCAGACGGCGGGGCTTGGTCATGGCCGGACGCAGGGAACCCGTACGGGCGGTTGTTCCAACAACATACCGGTAAGGGCCCAAGGCCTGTTTCAGATTTTCGTAAACCTCCATTTTTTCGATTAGCTTAATGGAACTGCCGGTAGCCATTCTGGAAACGCGTTGCGGTTCGTAATTCTTGGGGCTCACCAGGGCGAGACGGTTTAGTCCCATATTGTCCATGGCACGCGCCACCGCCCCAATATTTTCAGATATGTGGGGTTGGGCAAGCACAATGCCTATATTGTTAAGATTGATTCTTGCCGTCATTTTGCAAAATCTTAAGGATATCCGCCATGAGCTTTTCGCTGTCAAAGGAGAAGATCACGATTCCGTTTTTAATATCAAAATAGGTGAGACGACAATGGTATTCCAGTGCGACTTCTTCCAGAACGTCTCTGAAGTGGACAACTTCCGGGTGCTCGAGGCTGTTTACCTCTTCGGGAAACATGTCAATCTCTATAAGGCTATGTGATTCCATTTGACCTCAATGATTTCGCAAAAAGATCATGGTGCCGGCGCCCATAATAATGGCGCCTGAGATGAAGATGGTCCCGAAAGAAAAAAGGTCAATCAAGATTCCTGCGAGCAGGGGTCCAACAAGCATGCCGAGGCTGTGCCCCAGGGCAAGAAGACCCATTACAGAACCCATTGCCTCGGTTCTCCTGCCCTCTATTACACCAAGTGCCATAATAGCCGGAAATGAAATACCTCCGGCAATTCCAAAAAGTCCGTTGCCAACGGCAAGCCCCCAAAAGGAATCGGCGGTATTGATATACAATATAGCAATGATAGCCATTATGCCCCCTGCCGTCACCATAAATTTTTTACTGAACCGGTCAGCCAAGTATCCCATTGGTGCCTGCAGGAGTCCGGCCACAAATACATTGAGCATGACCACGATACCAATTGCCGAGCTTGAAAGATCAAGCCTTGTATCGGCCAAAAAAGGCAGAAAGGCCCAGGTTATGCCGAGGCAGGTGGTAAAACAGGCCCTGAATGCGAAAAGAGAAAGGATCGGAGGTTTCCTTATAAGATCCATATAGGGCGGGGGCTTTTTCATTGGATGAAATGTTTTTTTGTTAGGGGTGTTTTCTGCGGGAAGAAGTAAGAGGCAAAGGAGAAACCCTGAAAAGGTCAATGCACCCATGCTCATAAATGAGACCTTGATATTGAAACAGTCATTTACAATGCCGCCAATAAGAGGGCCAACGCTCAGCCCGCCATAAAGGGAGATATTGAAAAGGCCCATAATTTGGCCTTCTTTCTGAGACGGTGTAATCACCCCGACATATGCCTGTGCCACGGGAAGGACCATGGCCGATGCGAAGCCCTGTCCGAGTCTAAGAAAGATCAGTGTCTGGACATCATTTGATGAAGCGTAGAGGAGAGAGAGAAAAAAATACAAGAAAAGCCCGGTTGTCAGAAATGGCTTTTTCCCTTTCCGATCGGAGAGTTTACCAAAGTAGGGGACGAACAAGGTCCTTGTCAGGGAAAAAGCCGCAAAGATAAGGCCTATCTGAAATGCTCCGGCCCCTAATTCATGGGCATAGACGGGGAGTAGAGGTGCCACCATTCCGGCACCCATGGTTGTTACAAAAACAGCCAGGAAAAGGGGAATGAATATTTTAAGGTTTAGTGACATCCCGTTTTAAAGATTCCTAATTATTTCCTGATCATCAAGGTCCCGGGGAGTATAAGTCTTTTATTTTACAATGCAAGATCTTTGAACAGTTATTTGATTGTTTTAGATGTTTTCCCTTGACAGCGCGTGCAGGTTGATATATCAATTTTGTCATATAGCGAAAAAGACATATGCTAAAGGCTTTGAATTTGCCTCTTCAAAGGTAGAGGAACACCCGGGTGAAACTGGATCTCCTTTCATTACTGATCAGTGATACTGCGGAGGCGAAGGCTCGATTCGTATCCCGGGGGGATGATAGTGGGACCCACACCAAAGAGCAGGAACTGTTGAAGGAGGCAGACCTTTTTCCCGGATTCGATCCCGGACGCCAAATTAGGGAGTCCGAAAACGGAGCTATCTGAGCCGGAGATGCAGTGTGCGGGTAGACCAAATGCTTCCTTACACGCAGAGCCCTCTGTTTGTTCCCACTATAGGTGGTGGATTTAGGTTTCTTTGAAAAATACTTGACATTATTGTTTGATATTGTAAAAATTAACCAATTTATCACGATTTGTTAAGTTTAATTATAATTAAATAACTGAAATAAATAGACAACTAACTTTAGAGTTGAAAAGTAATGTTTAGCATTGAAAAATAACGTGATAATATTTTATTTCAGTATAAGAGTCTATACTTTAACATAAATTTTGTTTGATTATTAACAAAAGCAAGACAAGGAATCCTAATTCTTTTTATGAAATTTCAGGTGGATTTTAGGCAAATAACCCTTTAGCAGGAAATACTGTAAAAATCAGGAACGTTAAACCCTAAACAGTTAGTATAGCCAAAACCCAAAGGTGTAAATCTTTAACAGGAAGTACAGGTAAAAACCAAGTGATATAAACCATTAACTTTAGGAGGAATTAGGAGGAGAAAGAGTAATGAAAAAACTTTCTATTCTCATTTTGGTCCTATTTGTTTGCATGGCGTTTGCCATGCCGGCCTTGGCCAAGGTGAAGGTTGGCGGTAGAGTTGACGTTGATACCATGTACATCATAAATGATGAGCATTTTCAGCGTAACTCAGCCGCCGTTGCTGCGGCCTTGAATTCCGTTGATGCCTCAAGGAGCTGGTTCACTATTGATGTTCCCAGTTCAACAAGGCTTTACGGAAAGTGGACCAATGATGCGGGCGACGTAGGCATGCACATCGAGATAGGCCTTCGAGGTGAGGAAGGCGGCAATGAGGTGGTCAACACCCGTTATGCCTATGGATGGTGGAAGATCAACCCTATTTTCAAGCTGACCGCGGGCCAGCAGGATGAGGTGATAGCCCCCTACAGGGCTTCGCAAGAATTGGGTACCAACGGAAAGCTGGGAACCCGTAATGATACCAACATGGATCATACGGGCCTTCGCGGTTTCGGTGGCATCGGTAATGACCGTAAGGAAGGTATCCGGCTGGACACCAAGCTGGGCGAGAAGACTAACCTTGCAATAGCAATATTCACTCCCAATGTGAATGGTGCGCAGGGTTCCTGGGCTGCAAGGGATGAGGAAAATACCATTCCGAGGATTGATGCCACCTTTTCCGTGTCCCTGGGCGCTTTTTCACTTGCCCCGGGCTTTTCATGGTATAAGGTGCAGTATGAATGGGATCCACAGTGTGCCAACTACCAAGGTGACTTCGCGGATATTGATGCCTGGGTATTGTCTCTTCCGGTTAAGTTTGCAACGGGCGGTCCGATTACCGTAACAGCAGAATTAAATTATGGTGAAAACATCGGAAACGGTAACTGGAACATTGGCCGGTACACAAATATTGCGCCCAATAACACCATATCCACGGGAGCGCAGTTTGACAATGTAACTGACGCCAGCGGTAATGTATTCACGCAGGTTGCCGACACCGAGTTTTTGGGCTTCTGGGCTGATCTAAGCTGGAAGGCGCATCCCATTGCAACGGTCCATTTCCTGTACGGTCTTCAGCGGTTGACTAACGACGATCGTGTTGCCCAGGCCAACAGGTGGGACAACACGAGATTTGCCTATGGTGTGAGCATTCCCATCAAGGTTGCCAAGGGATTTACGATCCGGCCGGAAATATTTTACTATGACTACGGCGAAAATGAGCGGGGCGGCGTGGTTGATCCGGCAAACGGCGATTTGGGTAGCCAGACCATAGTCGGTGTGCAGTTCAGGGTTGCATTCTAAACTGAAACCCAAAAAGAGCGGGAATAAAACCTGCTTAAAAAAAAAGGCCCTCTTTCCAAAATGCGGGAAGAGGGCCTTTTTTCTGTCCTTTACAATCTTCACGGATACTGATAGCGTTACATATACATGAGCCGGGTCCATAGGCTTTATTCTCGATGCCTTTAGATCTTATGCAAAAAGCATTTGTAGTTTATATAATATATTGCGGGAACAAAAATGCCTGCTCCCAGACACGAAGCCAGGAAACTATTGAAATGGCTAATGTCCAAAGGCAAAAGGCTCTTCTTCCTATTCCTTGCACCTTAAACCCCGCCTGCCGTCCGGCGGGCAGGCTTGAGCCAGGATGCAAATTCATATACTAAGGCATACAGACTAAATGCTTTAAGTGCAGGAATTTACGATACAAGACAATAGACAAACAACAACCTATTTGGATTTGGTAAAAATTGCCAGAAATAGGGCTGTTTTAAAAAGTAAGGAGTGGAGACAAGGGATTCCATGGATATCCTTAGTATATATCACTATCTTATTTTTTTTGCCGTGAGTTTTGCTTTCACTCTTATTTTGACACCTCTCGTAAGAAGGTTTGCCCTCGCCTCAGGACAGATAGCCGTGCCAAAAGACAATCGATGGCACCGGAAAAAAACGGCACTTCTGGGCGGTATCAGCATTTTCGCATCCATGTTGACGGTCTGGATATTGGCCGCCGGATTTGCGGATTGGTCCACTTACGGCCACCCTTATTTACCAATGATATTGTGCTTTGTTGGCATGTTTGTATTGGGCCTTGCAGATGACGTATTTGACATGGATCCCCAGCACAAGCTGGCTGGGCAGATTATAATCACTTCAATACTGGTGTTTTTCGGCTTTCGTCTGGGGTGGACCGATTCCAAAACGGTAAATCTTTTCCTGACCATTATATGGATTGTGGGGATCACAAACGCATTCAACCTGCTGGATAATATGGACGGTCTGGCAGCCGGTATTGCTTTCATTGCAGGCGCTTTTCTTTTTCTCAACCTTTACCTTAACCCTGATCCCGCCGTATTAGCCGGGCCTGTTTTGTTGATGTGTTCGGCGTATCTTGGTGCCGTTCTGGGCTTTTTGGTATATAACTTTAACCCGGCATCTATTTTTATGGGGGACGCGGGAAGTCTTTTCATCGGTTTTGTACTGGCATGCCTGACCGTAATAGGAAGCCCCCCTCAGGTAAGGGGCGGGACATCTTTTCATC
>CAZENC010000087.1:0-10726 GCA_964513115.1 uncultured Desulfobacteraceae bacterium
GGTCCGTAGATCGGGTCTCCCGCAATAGGATGACCTATGTGAGAGAGATGTACCCGTATTTGATGAGTACGCCCCGTCTTTATGGTGACCTGGAGGAGGGAAAAACCGCTGGCAAATTCCTCAGTTTTTCGCCATATAGTAAGGGCCTTTTTTTCACCCGAGAGCGTGACCGCCATTTCTTTTCTTTTCCTCGGATTACGACCGATAGGCAAATCGATTTTCCCCTTATCCCCTTTTACCAGACCGTGCACAAGAGCTACGTATCGTTTTTTTACCACGCCGGATTTGAACTGCCTTTGAAGGAAGTGGTGGGCCAGATCGTTTTTTGCTACAACCAGAAGACCCGAAGTATCTTTGTCTAATCTATGGACAATCCCGGGGCGGATTGTGCCGCCTATCCCGGAAAGGTCGTGGCAGTGTTTTAAAAGCCCGTGAACAAGTGTGCCTGTGGCATGACCCGGAGCGGGGTGAACAACAAGACCTGCAGGTTTGTTCACTACAATTAGTGAGTCATCTTCATGGATTATTTCGAATTCTATGGCTTCAGGTTCCAGAATGAGGGGAGAGGGGTGTGGAATTGAAACGATAACTTGATCCCCGGGAACCAATTTGTGGCTTGGCTTTGAATGACAGTTGTTTACCTTTACGTCTCCGTTTTTGATTAGCGACTGTATCCTTGATCGCGAAAGGCCAACCGGGCAGGAGGACAAAAAGACGTCCAATCTGATATTACTGTAGTCGTCAGGGATTTTGTAGAAGAATGTCCCTTCTGTTTCATTTTCCACTTTAATGTTCAGACTTGATAGTCTTCAATGTTGCCTTTATATCTGATTATTCCGAGGCAATAGGCTAGGCCGCGTATGCCAAAACAATACCGGGTAACGGGTTGGTGGGACTTGCTATTCAATAAAGCCAAGAACTCCGGCGGTTAATTCTGTTACCAGAGTTATATATCCAACATCTGCAAAGCCTGCGCAGTGCTGAGTTGATCAAGAAAAAATTTTGTCAAGGTCCTTTTCTATCTGTTCTTCACCAACCTTTTTGGCAAGAGATATTTCTTTGACTAAAAGGGTCCTGGCTGTGTCGAGCATCTTCCTTTCGCCAAAGGATAAGTCTTTTTCCAGCTTCAGGATCAAGAGATCGCGATAAACCTCGGCAACCTCAAAGACAGATCCCGTTTTTATCTTTTCCATGTATTCCCTGTAGCGTCTATTCCAGGTTTGATTGTCGAGAGGGACATCTCTTTTCTTGAGTATGGAAATTAGCTTTGGAACTTCTGTTTGTTCTATGAGCTCTCTCAGTCCCACATTATCAACATTGGTGGTAGGTATCATGATGATCATGTTATTATCGAGAATTCGCATTACATAGAAGTCCTGCTGGCAACCTGAAATCTCCTGGCTTTCGATTTTTTCTATTACGCCAACGCCATGTGCCGGATAAACAGCCAAATCACCTACGCTAAACATTTCAACCCCCAATACATTCTTTTTACCGTGTAAGAGCCTTTTAAGCAGTATGTCCTTTTCATATTTGCTGTTTCCCGGTAAGGCGAAGCGCCGGGAGATAATCTCAGCTCAGGGCTACGCCTTAACAGAGAAACAGAGGGTCTATAAATAATTTTTACTCATATTATCAGAGCAGCCCACCCCATTTTGCTAAGACAGGAGCAATAACGAGTGAAACCACGGACATCAACTTAATAAGGATGTTCATGGCTGGCCCCGAGGTGTCTTTAAAGGGATCACCAACTGTGTCGCCCACGACAGCAGCCTTATGGTTGTCCGAACCTTTGCCACCGAGGTTGCCTTCTTCGATCCATTTTTTTGCATTGTCCCAGGCACCGCCGGCATTGGCCATAAAAAGCGCAAGAAATGCTCCCATGACTGTGGCGCCCAAAAGCATGCCGCCAAGGCTCGGCGGGCCTAGGATGAACCCAACGGCTACAGGTGTAAGAACAGCAACAAGGCCCGGGGTTACCATCTCCTTTAATGCGGATGTGGTCGCAATGGACACACAGGTCTTCGGATCCGGCTTTGCCCCTTCTTTTCCTTCCAGGAGTCCCGGGATTTCCCGGAATTGTCGCCTGATCTCCTCAACGATAGAAAAAGCGGCCTTTCCCACGGAGGTCATTGTCAGGGCTGCGCAGACCATGGGAACCATAGCGCCAATGAAGACGCCAATGACGACCATCGGGTTTGTGATATCAATAGTTGTCAAACCGACCGCCTGGGTGTAAGCCACAAAAAGGGCCAGTGCGGTGAGGGCCGCAGAGCCGATTGCAAAACCCTTTCCAATGGCAGCCGTAGTATTGCCAAGGGCGTCAAGGCTGTCCGTAATTTTCCTGGTTTCAGGGCCAAGGCCCGACATCTCCGATATCCCGCCCGCATTATCTGCAATAGGGCCGTAAGCATCTACGGTCATTGTAGCGCCCACGGTTGCCAACATACCCACTGCTGAAAGACCAATGCCGTAAATTCCCGCAGTTTTAAAACCGACAAACGTGGCCACGCAGATACCTAAGATGGGAAGATATGTGGATTGCATGCCTACTGCCAGCCCGGCAATAATAACGGTTGCGGGACCCGTTTTTGACTGCTCAGCTATACGGCGGACCGGAGGGCCTGATGTATAATACTCCGCAAGAAGACCGATGGCAATCCCGCAGAGCAGACCGGACAAAATGGCCCAGAAGGCTCCCATAGGCATGTTAATAGACTTGGTGATAATAATGGACAGCACCAAAAAAATGGCAGCAGCTACGAAAGTAGTGTACCTTAATGCCCCCGCCGGGTTTCCCTTCTGGAAAATTTTGATAGAAAATACACCTATAAATGAGCTGAGCATCCCGGCCATAACGACCAGAATGGGCATGGCCATGTATTTTAGTTTAATGGCCATGGGAGACATCCCTTTAAGCACTGGAAATTTGTCAATAAACTCGGGGGTAATGGCTAATGTGGCTCCAATAGCGATGGTAGCCACCACCGAACCAACAAAGGACTCGAAGATATCGGCACCCATCCCAGCAATGTCGCCCACGTTATCGCCCACGTTATCGGCAATTACTCCGGGATTCCGGGGATCATCTTCCGGAATACCTGCCTCTACTTTTCCCACGAGGTCAGCACCAACATCAGCTGCCTTTGTGTACACTCCCCCGCCCACGCGGGCAAACAGCGCAATGGAACTTGCTCCCATTGCAAAGCCGTTAATGTACTTGGCAGTCCCAGGGTCGCCCCCATAATACCAGAACCAGAAACCCAGGCCCATTAGTCCGAGTCCGGCCACGGCCAATCCCATGACAGAACCGGAAAAATAGGAGACATTAAGTGCCCTGGCTTGCCCGGATTCGGTTGCGGCCTGTGCGGTTCGGGAGTTACCCCTTGTGGCCGCCGTCATACCGGAAAAGCCTGCTAACATAGAGCAGAAAGCGCCTGTTACAAAGGCTATGGATGTTCGCCATTCGCCAAGCAGTAACGCCAAAAGAAGAAACACGGCGACTATGAAAATTACCAGAATGGAATATTCTTTCCTTAAGAATGCCATTGCGCCTTCATGGATTGCATTTTCAAGTTCCTGCATCAGCTCAGTGCCATTCGGTTGTTTCTTGACATAACCATATATCAGCCAGGCAATGATCAGACTCAAAAAACCCAGATAGGGCGCGTAAACAGTTAATCCCTGCATTAGTTCTATTCCTCCTTGTTTGATAAGTTTTGGCAATTGATATGATTCATCGCGGGCTCAAGCCCCTCCAAAACGACCAATTCGCATGCCCTAGCTGCCATGCGGAGTGCCCTTTCCATAATTTGTTTTTCGTCATCAGCAAATGGCGCGAGGACATAGTCTTCAACTATTTCCTCACTGTGCGGTCGTCCAATGCCGATTTTGATCCTAGGGAATTGTGAATCACCCAGATGCTCGATAATGGATAGTACGCCCTTGTGCCCTCCGGCACCGCCACTCCTGATTATCTTAATCCTTCCAACGGGAAGATCGAGATCGTCGTGTATAACCAGTATTTTTCCGGTGACAAGCCCGTAGGCATCAGCACAGGCCTTGACGGACATACCGCTTAGGTTCATGAATGTTTCCGGAAAAAGAAGCAGGATCTCCTCATTTTTATAAGTCGTCAGGGCGTATCTTGACTGGAAGCGGCCGCCGGTCAGTTGTAGACCTAGATTTCGACTCCACAGGTCAATTACATTCAATCCTGTGTTGTGCCTTGTATCTCTGTATTTCCGCCCTGGGTTTCCGAGACCTACAATCAAGTACACTGTATTTTATGTGATCACCAAACCGACTACTAATTATTCTTTTGCTTCTTCGGATATTTCAGTGCCTTCTTTTTCTTCTGAGGCTGCTTCTTCACCAATCTCGACTTCTTCCTCTTCTTCCACCTTCTCCTCAACCGATACCGTGGGTGCCGCAACGACTGCTATGGTTATATGGCCTTCATCTGATGATGTAATTCCTTCTGGGAATTTAATATCGCTGGAATGCAGCGAATCACCAATGTTGAGGGCTGACACATCAAGATCTAAAGAATCGATCAACTTGTCAGGCAGACAGGAGATGGTCAATTCGCGTCTGACATGCTGAAGAATGCCACCTTCTGTGACCCCTGCCGGGGTCCCGAGCAGTCGGACTGGGATATTTACCCTGATTTCCTTGTCCATGGATATCTCGCAAAAGTCCGCATGAAGGTAGGTGTTATTGATGGGGTCTATCAAGAGATCTTTTATCATGGCCTTTCTGGTTTCTGTCCCCTGATCTGATTTCACCTGAAGATCAAGGATGACATTCTCCCCTCTGTTTTCTGTCAAGACACGCATCAATTCAGGATAGTCTACGACAAGCATAATTGGTTCGGTTTTGGGACCGTAGAAAATAGCCGGGATCTGATCATTATTTCTGAGCTTTCTTGCAGCCCCTTTTCCCTTACTTTTTCTTACTCGGGCCGCAAGTGTGATATGAGACATTTAGTACCTCCGATAATTAATAAAATTTTTCACAAACTAAAAAAAACGCCTATTAGGCCAGGACGTTTTTGGTTTAAACGAATAGGGTGCTGACCGAATGAGAATTATAAATTCTTTTGATGGTTTCCCCTAAGAGCTCTGCTACTGATAATACAGTGATTTTTTTACAATTCTTGGCCTTGTCGTTAAGGGGGATGGTATTTGTTATAAACAGGCTGTCAATGGCTGATTCTTCTATTCTTTCGATAGCAGGGCCCGACAGGACAGGGTGTGTGCAGCACGCGTGGATCCCTATTGTCCCTCTGGTATTAAGCGCCATGGCAGCCTGGGCCAAGGTGCCTGCAGTATCTACCATGTCATCAAGAATAACAGCGGTTTTACCTTCTACTTCCCCGATGATGTTCATGGCTTCGGCTACGTTGGGTGCTTCGCGCCGTTTATCTATGATCGCCAGGGAGGCGTTCAGTCGCTTGGCAAAGGCGCGTGCCCTTTCCACACCTCCGGCATCTGGCGACACAATAACCAGGTCGTTTTGAAAGTTGGTTTGAATATATTCCAACAATATGGGTGCGGCAAAAATATTGTCCACCGGAATATTGAAATAGCCCTGGATCTGCCCCGCATGCAGGTCAATAGATACAACCCTGTTTGCCCCCGCTACAGTGATAAGGTCTGCAACGAGTTTTGCGGTGATGGGAACCCGGGGTTTGACCTTTCTGTCCTGACGGCCATAACCGTAATAAGGTACTACCGCAGTAATTCTTTTTGCCGAGGCCCTTTTAAGGGCGTCCATTATTATGAGAAGTTGCATCAGGTTGTCATTGACCGGTGTACAGGTGGATTGAAGAATAAAGGCATCGCGGCCTCTGACGTTTTCACCTATCTCCACCTGCGTCTCCCCATCGCTGAATGTCTTGGTGGTTATTTTCCCCGGTGCAACACCAAGATAATTACACACTTCAAGCGTTAAAGTCGGGTTGGAAGTGCCTCCAAAAAGGATTAGTTCAGGATCAAATTGCATTTTTCATAGCTCTTTCTGGCTGGGGTGGGAGGATTCGAACCTCCGAATGCGGGCTCCAAAGGCCCGTGTCTTACCACTTGACGACACCCCATCATTATCTTAGCCGTTCATCAGGCCCTCTACCGCGAAAATATCCCCCAGGTTTTTGCGGTAGAGGGCTTTCTTTACAAACAGGGCCTGATCCCTGGAGCTAAAAATACCAAAGACACTCGGGCCGCTGCCGGACATCAAGGCGCCCTCCGCCCCTGCATCCACTAACGATTTTTTTATGGAATTTATAACAGGGAAATGAGTTGCGGTTACCGTCTCCAGGTCATTTTCGAGGATGTCACTCACCGCAAGGGGAGCTCTTTCCAAAGATTTGATAATAAAGCTATATTCATCTTTTGTCAACTTTATTTTCAGGTTTCTATAGGCCCATGATGTCGACACATGAAAGCGGGGTGTTACGATAACATACCAAAAATGCGGCCATTTTTCAATCGGCCTCAAGACTTCGCCGATCCCCCTGGCCACGCACGGTCTGTTTTGCAAAAAGAAGGGAACGTCTGCACCTAAACCGATTGCTATTTCGGCCAGATCCCGTTTTTTAAGGGGATTTTCGTGCATCTTGTTAAGGGCCATTAGGGTACAGGCGGCATCACTGCTCCCGCCTCCCAGACCGGCTGCAACTGGAATGTTTTTTGTAAGTTTTAGGTTAAGACCCCGGTTTGGCTGGGTTCGAGAAAAAAAGGCTGTAGCTGCTCGATAAACAAGGTTTTTATGATCATCTGGTACGGAAAAACCACGGCAGGCAAGCTTGATCCCCCCTGACCTGGTCAATGTCAGTTCAAGATGGTCAAACAGGGTGACGGGAACCATTATTGAAACCAGCTCATGGAGCCCGTCCGTCCGTAGAGCGGTTATCTTGAGTCTAATATTCAGCTTGGCAGGCGCCGGGATTTTTATGGGGGCACCCCCTTTACGAAACCTTAAGTGTCAGGTAAAGGGTTTTGCCTCCCCTCTTGATCAGAAAGAGGATGGTATCGCCCTTACTGTATTCACGGATCTTGCTTAAAAACTCTTCAAGATTTTTTGCAGGCACCTGGTCAATCTCAACGATGATATCTCCTTGCTTTAAGCCGGCCTCCTCTGCGGGTGAATTTCTTTCAACCTGCATCACAACCAGACCGGTGGTTTGAGACAGGCCAAGACTCTCTGCAAGCTGCGGTGTAATTTCCTCAACAGTCATGCCCAATTCTGGTTTGGCTTTGGCGATTTCCTGGGATTCTTTCTCCTCTTTCAGCTCGCCAAGTTTTACTTTGAAGGTCTTTTTTTGACCGTTCCGGATGACATCAACAGCAACTTTTGTTCCTACAGAAGTGGACCCTACAATAAAAGGGAGGTCGTTCATTTCATCGATCTGTTTGCCATTAAAGGAAATGATTACATCCCCCCTTTTGATCCCGGCTTTTTCAGCAGGACCACCTGCCGTGACATCCGCTACCAGGGCACCCTTTTCATCTTTCAGATTGAATTTGTCCTTCAGTTCAGGCGTAACCTTTTGAATCATGACCCCCAGCCATCCCCTGATCACCTTTCCCTTCTTGAGTTGGGGCAGGAGACCCTTGGCCATGTTTATAGGAATGGCAAACCCGATGCCTATGTTCCCGCCGCTCCGGGAGAAGATGGCCGAATTTATCCCTATAACTTCCCCTGCTGTGTTCAAAAGAGGGCCGCCACTATTTCCGGGATTTATAGAAGCATCGGTCTGGATGAAGTTGTCATAAGGTCCTGCGCCAATTTGCCTGTACTTGGCGCTTACAATGCCAGCGGTAACCGTATTGCCGAGGCCGAAAGGGTTTCCAATTGCTACAACCCAGTCTCCTACCTCGAGTTTGTCCGAATCACCAAGTGGTAGTGGTATGAGTTGATCATCCGGTTCAATAAGGATCAATGCCAGATCCGTCTTGGGATCACGACCTATGATTTTTGCGTTGAATTCTCTTTCATCGGCAAGCTTGACTTTGATTTCGTCCGTCTTGTCCACAACATGATTATTGGTCAATATGAACCCATCCTTGTCTATGATAAAGCCGGTTCCGAGACTGCGCTGCCTAAAGTCCTTTGGGGTCTGATCTCTGAAAAATTTTTCGAAAAAGTCTTTGAAGGGGTCATTAGGACCAAAAGGGAAAGGGGTCGGCCCTCGTCCTTTAATAACCTTTACTGCACTGATATTCACAACCGATGGACTGGCGTTCTTGGCCAGTTGAGAAAAAGATCCCGGTGCAGTTGGGAGAACCGGGCTTGTCTGGGCATCCGGTGCTGGGAGAGGGCCAATCAAAGCGGCTGCTAAAAACCCTATTGCCAGGCAGAAAAAGGTCCATCCGACCAGCTTTAAATGTCTTCTATTGGTGTGTGTTAAATCCATAATAAACTCCTTAAGTTACTGAAATTTGTCACTATTGATACATTAGTAAAAAGTCTGAAAGCCCCTTTTCCGTCATTCCGGCCCCGCATCAATTGCGGGATAAACTACAGCGGTAATCCAGTGTGTTTAGGCAGTTACAGGGTGTCCGGACCCCGGTTTTCATCGGTCAGTATTCTCCATGCACCTGATAGCACTATTTCGCGGCCTTGACAAAACGCCATTTTAGGTCGGTAAGAATGCTATCAAGAAATTTCTGTTCTTCTTCTGTGAGATTCCCCTGTGTCTTTTCCTGTAGCATGGAAATTGTGTCAATGGCGTGTTTTGCGAGGGGAAGGTCTTGCTTTTTTTCACCGGTATTGGGATCGGGGATTTCGCCGAAATGAAAAAGGGCCGAGGAACTGAGGCTGAAGATCAGAGCAGTGAAATTGACCTCCGGCAAGGGGGGCTTCTGGGTTTCCTCCTTTGAAGCCTGTCCTTTGGTCTCTTCTTCCTTTTTTACCTCCTCCGATCCCTTTTCCTTCAATTCCCCTTTTTCATCAAGGGATCTCCTGTCCTTTATTATAAAGCCTTTGTCTTCTTCATTCATGACGTAACTCCTTAATTTTATAACTCGATTCTTCTCGCTGAAAACACCTGTGTAAGTCCCCTAAGTTCCTCAAGAACTTCGTCTTCAACAAATGAGTTGGTAGTCAACAGAATTATGTTCTGCTTTTTCTTTTTTTCCTCTCCTACCTTCATGTGGCTTATGTTGATGCCCCGATTCCCTAACACAGTTGATATCTGGCCGATGACACCCGGGCTGTCCTGATTAGATAAGAGCAGATTATGTCCCTCAGGAATTGCCTCAAGGTAGAAGTTGTTAATGCGTAGGATCCTGGGCAGCGTTTTTCCGAAGATGGTGCCGGAAATTATGTTTTGACCTTCCAAAGTCTTGACCATGAGCTCGACGAGGCTGGAAAAATCCTCAGAAGTTTTACTCCTGGATTCCACGACCTTTATGCCTCTATCGGCCGCAATGTAAGGCGCATTGACAAAGTTGACATCGTCTTTGAGTATGGGCGTAAGCAGCCCTTTGAGCATGGCCGTGGTAAGGGGTCCCAGATCGTATTCGGTGACGGCTCCCAAGTAATTGATCCTGGCCTCCAGGATGGCGCTGTCAGCAAGCTGTGATTGCAGGGAGCCCATCCTTTCCAGAAGGATGACATAGGGCCTTAGGGTGCTCATCAACTCGCTGCTGATGGCAGGTACATTGACCGCATTTTTTACGGATCCGTGAAGAAGATATGCAACGATCTGTTCGGCAACATCCTTGGCCACGTTGTCCTGGGCTTCCTTTGTGGAAGCGCCCAAATGGGGAGTGCAGATGAAATTTGGAAGTTTCATCAGCCTTATTTTCCCCGGCGGCTCGGTGCTGAAAACATCCATGGCTGCGCCTGCCAGATGGCCCGATTCAAGGGCGTCACAGAGATCGTCTTCATTGACGATTCCACCGCGCGCGCAGTTGATCACCATGGCACCCTTTTTCATTTTTTCTATGGTCCCACTGTTGATCATGTTGGCCGTTTCTTCCGTTTTCGGCGTATGGATCGTCAAATAATCCGCCCGTTTGAGCAGTTCATCCAAGGAAACCGGTTCAAGATCCAGCCTTTCAATTGCCTCGGGCTTGATATAAGGGTCATAGACAATTATCTTCATTTTCATGCCCCTGGCCCTTTCCGCTACAATGCGACCGATATGGCCGGCACCGATCAGGCCAAGGGTCTTATTGAAAAGCTCCCTGCCCTGATATTTTTTCTTCTCCCATTTGCCTGCCTTCAGGGAAGCGGTGGCCTGGGGTATATTGCGGGTGAGAGACATGATCATGGCGATGGTATGTTCGGCCGCTGTGATGGTATTGCCTTCAGGTGTGTTCATCACCACGATCCCACGCTGGCTGGCAGCCTGGATGTCCACGTTGTCCAGGCCGATTCCTGCGCGACCAATTACCTTGAGGTTGTCGGCGGCGTCAATAATGTCTCCCGTAACCTTGGTAGCGCTGCGTATCGCAATTCCTTCATATTGACCGATAATCCCTTTGAGTTCCTCATGGGACAGGCCTGTATTGACGTCCACATCAATGCCGGGTGTTTCGCGGAATATATCGATGCCCACCTCGGATAAGGGATCGCTTACAAGGATCTTCATAAGATTTTCTCCTTAACTCGGAGGCTGTCGGAAAACCCCCATCTATTGCGTTACCCTCATCCCTCGTCACCGCGGCGTACTTCTATGTACGCCTCATTCCTCGGGATTTCGGATGCCTTGTATCTG
>CAZENC010000088.1:0-10670 GCA_964513115.1 uncultured Desulfobacteraceae bacterium
ACGCGGATGAATTTTTTAAACAACTGGGACGTGACAAAAAAGGCGTTGATTCTGCAGAGATAGAAAAAATGATCCAGGACAGGAACGCGGCCAGAGCCTCAAAAGACTGGGCAAAGGCCGATGAAATCCGTGACCGCATGAAAGAGATGGGGATTGTCCTGGAAGACGGGCCCGGGGATACAACCTGGAGACTTGATGTTTGAGATCGTAACTGAGTTAACGCCCTGTGGAGATCAGCCGGAGGCTATTGACGCCCTTACAGAGGGCGTTGAGAAAGGGCTTTCACATCAGGTCTTGCTCGGGGTAACAGGGTCCGGCAAGACTTTTACAATGGCACAGGTAGTAAACAGGGTGCAAAAACCTACCCTTGTTATGGCACCCAATAAAACCCTGGCCGCTCAATTATATGGTGAACTCAAGAATTTTTTTCCACGGAACGCCGTAGAGTTTTTTGTCAGCTATTACGACTACTACCAGCCTGAAGCCTACATCCCACAGACAGATACCTATATTCAAAAGGATTCCAGCATCAATGACCAGATCGATAAGATGCGACATGCCGCCACCAGATCGCTCCTCGACCGGAACGATGTTATCATTGTGGCCAGTGTTTCATGCATATACGGTCTGGGTTCTCCCGAGGCCTATCACGACATGCTTCTTTATGTTGAGAAGGAAAGTGTCCTGTCAAGGGATGATGCTGCGAAAAAGCTGGTGGATATCCACTATGAGCGCGGTGATACGGATTTTTACAGGGGACGTTTTCGTGTGAGAGGGGATGTCCTGGATATCTATCCTGTTCACGAAGAGGAAAGGGCTGTTCGTATCAGCTTTTTCGGAGATGTGGTTGAATCCATTCATGAAATTGATCCGTTAACTGGAAAGGTCATTAATACGCTTAATCGTATAACGATTTATCCTGCGACCCATTATGTAACTACAGTAGAAATAAGAGAGAGGGCGATACGGCAAATCAAGGAAGAATTAGGTGAGCAGATTCGGTATTTCAAATCGCAGAATAAGCTTTTGGAGGCACAGCGAATCGAGGAACGCACAAGGTTTGACCTGGAGATGATGTTAGAGATGGGCTATTGTCACGGTATTGAAAACTATTCAAGGCATCTAACCGGAAGATCACCTGGCAAACCGCCGCCAACGCTTCTCGACTACTTTCCAAAGGATTTTCTGGTTATTATTGATGAAAGCCATATTACCGTACCGCAACTGAATGGTATGTATCGCGGGGACAGATCAAGGAAAGAAACCTTGGTGAGTTATGGATTCAGACTTCCTTCGGCCCTTGATAACAGGCCCCTGAGATTCGAGGAATTCGAGTCGAGGGTGAAGCAGGAAATATGCGTTTCAGCAACACCCGGACCTTACGAAATCGAGAAGGCCCAGCGAATAACGGAACAGATTATCAGACCTACAGGGTTGATCGATCCTGAAATAGTTATCCTTCCTGCAACCAACCAGATAGATGATCTGTTAGGCTGGATCAGGGAAAGGGTGGAAAAAAACGAACGGGTACTTATAACTACATTGACAAAAAGAATGGCCGAGGACCTTACAGAGTATTATTCTGAATTTGGGATAGATGTCCGATATTTGCACTCTGACATAAAAACTATTGAGAGAATGGAGATTATTAGAGATCTTAGATTAGGGGTTTTCGACGTTTTGGTGGGAATAAATTTGTTGCGGGAAGGCCTGGATCTTCCCGAGGTTTCCTTGGTTGCCATACTTGATGCCGATAAAGAAGGATTCTTGCGATCGGAAAGATCTCTTATACAGACCTGTGGAAGAGCAGCCAGAAATATCAATGGGACGGTTCTTCTTTATGCGGATGAGATAACAGGTTCGATGACGAGGGCCATGGATGAAAGCACCAGACGCCGCAGGATACAGCTTGAGTATAATGAGATTAATAATATTACTCCGGCATCCATCCGGAAGCAGATTGAAGACATTCTGGGATCAGCATACGAGGCCGATTATGTGACGGTTCCTGTCGTAGCAGAAGAGGAAGGTCTGTATTTGACTGGTGAGGATATCGGTGAAATGATCAGGGATCTGACTGAGAAAATGAAGGATGCGGCTGCGAAACTGGAGTTTGAAAATGCTGCCGTTTTAAGGGACAAGATAAAATCCCTTGAAAAAAAGGAATTAGAAATTTTAGCTTGATTAGAAGTCAATATCCAGATCAACTGCCGGTCAATAGAGTTAGTTCTTTTACGGTCTTTTCAAGAGACTCCACATCTTCTATATTGAGTCTCGGTATGGAAGGGTCAATATCGGTAATCATATTACTAAGGACCTTTTTCGGCCCGACTTCAATAAATACGGTTTTTTGGCTGCGTACAATTCTTTCAATCCCTCCCCGCCAGTTAACGATCTTGAAAATCTGTTCGTGGAGTTCTTTTGTTATGTGAATAGGATCCACAATAGCTTCTGTCGTCACATTAGCCATGACTGGTTTTGTGGCAATATGAATTTCGCTTTTGTCTAATTCCCTTTTGAACTTGTCGGCAGCAGGCTTCATGATAGGGGTATGAAATGGTCCTTCCACCTTTAACATTGTTGAGCGTTTGCCCCGTTTTTTTAAATCTTTTCCCATTTCTGCCAGTCTTCTTTTGGATCCGCCAACGACAATCTGGCTTTTGGTGTTGTTAAGTGTGACATAAACCCCGAAATCTTTACACAAAGCGCATATTTTTTCGTAGTCTAATTCTTTTCCTTTGTCCACTATGGCCATTAACCCCGCACCCGGATAGGCTCTGCCCCATTCCGTCATAAAGACAGCCCTTTTCTGCACAAGACTCAAAGTAGTTTTGAAATCCATTGCGCCCGAAACCAGCAATGCCGTGTATTCACCTAAGCTGTGTCCTGCCAGTAAAGACACATCCAAGTCAACGTTGCATTCCTTGCATGTGTCTTCAAGCACTCTATAACATGCATAACTCATTGTCAGGACAGCGGGCTGAGTGTAAATCGTCTTATTCAAATCCGCCGCCTTGTGCATGAATTTTCCGATAGTATGCTTTTTAAAGCATAATGCTGAGATGTCATAGCCAAGGACCTGACTGGCCTCTTCGTATATCTGCCTGACCAGTTTGAATCTGTCGTACAATTCTTTACCCATGCCTACATATTGTGAGCCCTGGCCCGGGAATATTAATGTAATTCTTTTAGTTTCCATAATTTCAATAACACATGAACACAAATACCGGCAATTACAGGCCCTAAAGTTAAGGTCGTGTCACACAAATAACTTATACAAATGTCATTTCGAGCAAAGCGAGAAATCTGACTTGCCACAGCAAGTCATCCTAAGCAAAGCGAAGGATCCCGTTCCTGTTGCTTAGATCCCTCGTTATGCTCGGGACGATGCTTTGCATCGGATCTGTCCCTTCCACACTCCGTAGCCCGTCCACCGTAGCAGGCGACTGCGGAGGATGGACAAAGCTACTGCGGAGGACGGGTCGGTCGAGATGACAACTTAATTACGGGACAGTACATTAGCTGCCAGCGTAATAATGTATCAGAGGTTTCTTGCCTTGTCCAGGAGACCGGGAGCCTTAAGGGTGAAGATTATAAAATGTTAAATAATTTAGCAAGTTATGTCAAGATATCTCTTGTTGCAGCAACCTTGATTTGATAAAATGAAATAAGCTCCATTCCTAAATCGGTACTTCAGACCAAAATTATTGTCGCGTGCAAATAAATTGATGTCCATGATATAATTCTTGACAAGATATGCACTTAAATAATATATGGCCACAATACAAAATGTCTCTAAAATCAAGCTTTTCTCATTCGGCAAGCCACAATTACCGCAAGAATATTAATAGGGAAAAACAATTATCAAAGCTGAGGCGGTCCACTTTGACAGATTATCACCTGTCACTATAACTTTCGAGGTTTTTAAATGGAAACGGAAGACAAGATTAAGGATCTGGAAATGAGAAACCTCCAGGCGGAACTGGGAGGCGGTGAGAAACGTATTGAACAGCAACATGCCAAGGGGAAGATGACCGCAAGGGAAAGGATTGCTTATCTCCTTGATGAGGGCAGTTTTCAAGAAGTGGACAAGTTTGTTGTCCACCGGTGCCAGGATTTCGGCATGGAGAAAAAAAAGATACCGGGTGACGGCGTGGTGACCGGTTACGGGACCGTAAACGGAAGACAGGTTTTTCTGTTTGCACAGGACTTCACGGTGTTCGGCGGGTCATTGAGCGGTGCGTTCGGGGCGAAAGTATGCAAGGTTATGGATCTGGCCCTTAAGAATGGTGCTCCCATGATCGGGTTGAATGACTCCGGAGGTGCCAGGATTCAGGAAGGTGTTATGAGCCTCGCAGGCTATGGGGATATATTTAAGAGAAATGTATGGAGTTCCGGGGTTATTCCTCAGATATCTGTTATTATGGGGCCCTGCGCCGGTGGCGCCGTCTATTCCCCTGCTCTCACTGACGTAACCATTATGGTCAAAAAGACGAGCAACATGTTTATCACCGGCCCGCAAGTCATTAAGGCGGTTACCTCCGAGGAGGTTACGCCGGAGGATCTAGGGGGTGCCATGGCCCATAATACCAAAAGCGGGGTAGCGCACTTTGCCGAAGATTCTGATCAGGCCGCCCTTGACAGGGTCAAGGAAATTCTTTCATATCTTCCTCAAAACTACAGAGAAACAGCACCTTCAGTTGAATGCACGGATGACCCCGGCCGGAAAGACAAGTCTCTGAACAAAGTTGTACCCACCAATCCCAGGCTGCCCTATGATATAACGGAGATCATTCGAACCGTCCTGGACAATAACCTTTTTTTAGAGGTCCACAAGCACTTTGCAAAAAACATGGTTGTGGGTTTCGGCAGGCTGAACGGCCTTTCCGTTGGGATTATCGCCAACCAGCCCAGGTTTTTGGCGGGTTGCCTGGATACCAAGGCCTCCGTGAAGTGTGCCAGATTTGTGCGGTTGTGCGATGCCTTTAATGTCCCTCTGATTACGTTTGTGGACGTTCCCGGGTATCTGCCGGGGGTCCAGCAGGAGTATGATGGTATCATAAAGCACGGGGCAAAGATTATTTTTGCATATTCCGAGGCCACGGTCCCTAAGATTACCGTTGTAACGCGTAAGGCGTACGGCGGGGCATATATCGCCATGTCAGCCAAACACCTTGGGGCGGATATCAACTATGCCTATCCAACGGCCGAGATAGCCGTAATGGGTCCCGAGGGGGCGGCCAACATAATTTTTAAAAAGGAACTGGCAGAGGCTGATGACCCGAATGAGACCAAAGCGAGGCTGGTTGAGGAGTACAGGAACAACTTTGCCAGTCCGTTCAAGGCGGCGGAACTGGGATATACGGATCATATTATCTTTCCGGAGAACACACGGCCGAGATTGATAAATGCTCTTATGATGCTTAAGAACAAAAAGGAATCAATTCCTGACAGAAGGCACGGGAATATTCCGCTTTAATGAAATGGAGCCACACCTGTTTACACTTATTTATTCTATTTTCTCGCCCTTTCTTACTATCCCCCTCTCCGAACCAGCCATGCACGGAAGAACGGGTTGGCAAACCGGACCTCTTTGCCCTTCTCAAACAGGATATTCAGGGAAATCATTCTGCTCACTGCCTTCCTTACCGAGGACGGATTGGCGGCACCTGGAGCTTTTGCTATACGTGCGGATAGCACATTTTTTCCACCTTCCATTGTAATGGCCATCGAGCATTTCTGCTGCAGATCAGTAAGCAGGCTAAGGTAATTCTCGTATGCGTTTCTCTCCCTGGCAAATATCAGACTCAGGGCGTCTGCTATGTTTGTGTCCCTGATTTCCGCCCCTTCCGGGGTCACGTCCCAAAGCGCCTCGCAGAGCTGCTGGATATCACCGGTTACGTTGTCGGCCATCTCGAAGATCTTCTGCATGAACTCATCACGGATCGTCCGTTTTCCCGTCCTAAATTTCCCCATAAGGAACTTCGAGTATTCGTCATAGGGCAGGGAATCGACCTTTATGGGTATTGCCGACTTGAAAAAGGGCGAGTCAGGGGAGGAGAATATCCAGTCCATTTTGTGCCGGATGCTTCCTGCGAAGATGTACGGCACATCACTCTGGAACTGAATGGTGCTACGCAAAAGCCCCAGGGCTTCTTAGGAATCATCGATATCGAGAGTAGCCTGGAATTCGTCAAATACGGCGACAAGCGGTTTCTCGGTAGAAAGCTTTTCTATGAGGGAGATAATTCCGGGGATTGATTCTTCTACTTTATTCTCCTGTATTATACTATACGGAATTATACTAACCGGTATTATACATATTAGTATAATCTTGTTAAGGTGTTTTAGGGCGTGGCACTCTTAGGGGTACTTCCAATGAATAGAAAGCCTCTGCCCTGAACAGGAGAGGCTTTTTGGTTTGAGCTAGGCAACGGTTTTGATATTAGCGGAGGATCTTTGTCCTTTTTTCCCAGAATTCCTGTTCTTTTTCTCTCCAGTCCGGTCCACCAAATTTTCTGTCAAAGAAACCGCCTAATCGTTCGAAACATTTGACCCACGCGCTTTTGTTTTTCCTTTTTGCTTCAAGAACGTCTGCAACAAAGGCATCAATTTTTCCTATTTTGTCTTTAGGCGCATAGTATGAAGCACCGTTTTCAGCCGATTTTTTTAGGCTTTCTTCGGAAAGGGCGTGGGCGGTCAACATAAGTGCCGGTACACCCCGCTTGTTAGCAATCTCGAGGAGATCAAACCCCTTTACGCCCATTATATCCAGGATAGCAACGTCATACACACTATTTTCAAGCAGTCTTTTGCCTTCCTCGAAAGACGTAGCCGTGTCGATTTTGCAAATATCCAGAAGGCCGGCCAGTGTATCAAGAACATCCTGCTCGTCATCTACGATAAGGATTCTTTTCCCGCTAATTATCTTTTTTGGATCCATTTTTAACGCTCCGATTTGTTGAAAGATAAAGGTGCCTGTGCCTTGAATTCTTTTGTCAAGTTTAAAAATTTTTTTTTACTTCTTCATTTAATACCTTTCCCATTGTGTTCTTCGGCAACTCCTTTAAAAAAGCAATCTCCTTAGGGCATTTCCAGTTATGAAGATGTTTCTTGCAATATGTCAGTATCTCACCGGCTTTGATCCCGGATTCGGCCCTTGTGACAACGGCCGCAACCACCTTTTCTCCCCATGTTTTATCCGGGATACCCACAACAGAAGATTCGAGCACTTCATCAAGCTGGTTTATTACCCCTTCAATCTCTTTTGGTGAGATATTTTCGCCGCCTGAGATAATAATATGTTTGCATCTATCCGTCAGATAATAATATCCATCCTCATCGACTTTTCCCAGATCGCCGCTTCTGAACCAGCCTTTCTCAAATGCACTGGCGGTCTCGTCAGGTTTTTGCCAGTAACCCGGAGTAACAGCTGGACCCTTTAGCCAGATTTCACCCTCTTGACCCGGCTCCACATCCGCAAATGTCTCGAGGTCTACGATCCTTACTTCAAGATCCGGGAGAGGCAACCCGATAGAGCCGGGTTTTCTTACGCCCTTTAATGGATTGGAAAAGTTCATCCCGGTCTCTGTCATGCCCTCGCGTTCAACAGGTTCCTTTCCGAATGTCTTCTTTATCCTCTCAAAATCTTTTACCAGAAGAGGTGCCGAGCCGGATGTCCATAATCGCATATGCCCGAAGTCAAAGTCCTTTTCCCCCACATAATCCATCATCTTGCCATACATGGGAGGAACGGCCATGAATACGGTGCAGACATACGGGCCCTTGTTTTGGGCCAGACGATCCACTACCGTCTCAACTGAAAATTGATCAAGCAAGAGCACGTGGGATCCCCCTATCAATGCCGTATGAAGTGCAAAGCAGAGCCCGTGCACATGAAAAAGCGGGAGCGCATGACACAGCACGTCGGAACCGGTGATCCCCCATATGTGAATAATATTGGTTGCGTCATGCACCAGATTGCTGTTTGTCAGCACGGCGCCCTTGGGCTTGCCCGTGGTCCCCGAAGTATAGATAATAAGCCCCGGATCATTAGGCCCTACAACGGTTTCCGGCAAGGTATCCGGGAAAGATCGAAAAAAATCGATTTCCTGGTAAGGGATTTCCGTTCGGATAACAATTGTGGAAAGCCCGGGGTCTATCTCATTTATGGTTGCCAATTGCTCTGAGCCCACTAAGACCGATTTTGCCTCGGCATCGCCTATAAAATAAGACATTTCCGATTTTTTAAACCCGGGATTCAACGGTACGGCGATAGCGCCTATTTTTTGAAGGGCAATGTGAGCAATGATAAATAACAGACATTTGGGCATAAAGAATATGACCCTGTCTCCCTTCTCAACACCCTTTTCGAGAAACATATGGGCCATTCTGTTAGAGTCTCGATTCAGTTCAGTGTATGTGATCTCCGTCTCAATCACTCCATCACGGAGGAAGCTTATGGCCTTTTTTTCACCATAGGCTGAGAAGCTGCCCAAAAAACACTCCTTTAGGGTTACGCCGTACATATTGTGCTCCAGTGGTTTAGAGAAATTGGCATGTAATTGGCTGAAACGAGTCTCGCTCAATTAAAAAAGGAATCACTTGAAAAAAATTTACTATAGACTATCTTATATTACTTGATATAGAAATTAATTTTGTATATGTAGCCCCGTTAACAATCAACTCTAATCAAGGGGGGGGGATTTTATGAAAGGGCCAATAAGGCTGGTCAGATCAGATGAGATAGCAGAATACAAAAATTTCGAGCCTATATATGAATGGTCGGAAGGAAAGGCATACCTCATGATTGATCGGGTTGGTTTTAGAGGAAAGACCGGTTCAGTCCTCTGTTATTGCAACCCGCCGGTCCACCAGGTTGGTAACCCGGGGCTGGATGCCTACCTGGAAGGGCTGGATAAGGTCTTCGAAAAAAGAAATGACCTTGAGTTTCTTCTTATTTGTGGTGCTAACGATCCTGTCCATGCCGGTGGTGATCTAAAAGAGAGCCTCAACAGACTGGACAAGACCCTTGAAACAAAGAAGGAGAAGGAGTCGGCAGGTGCTACGGCAGAAGAGATAGGCCGGCTCTTTGATTGGGCGGATAACCGCATAAAGAAAGGGATTGCCCTTCACGGGAGTGTTAGAAAAATTGCAGAACATTTAAGGGTTGTTGCCGTTTGCGGGGGAGGGACCAGGTTTGGTGGTTCTGCAGAGATTCCCCTGATGGCCGATTTTATAGTGGGCGATTCAAGAAGCGGTATGTGTTTCAGCGAGGCCATGATCGGTATCATTCCCGGATGGTCCGGCGTAGCCAGGGCATTGGTCAAGGCCGGTCCGGTCAATGCCGAATACATGGCGAAAACATCAAGGGAAGTGAAGGCAGATCAGCTAAGAGAAATCGGAATTTATAATATCGTAGTTGAGATCCCTTTTTCATTTCCCAGGCTACAGAAAACCGGTGATCCAGATGGGGATAAGTCGCGGTATCTGGAAGCGCTTGAGGTCCACAATCATGACGCCGGACTGCTTTTGTTCCCGAAAGGTATGGAACTGGCTACATGTCCTGCTGAAGAAATACCTGTAATTAGTGAAAAGGATAGAGTGACATTAGCTACCAGAGAGGATATCTCTTTTGAGGTTGAAAAGAGAAAGGACCCGGAGAATTACACGAACCTCTGGGGGAAACCCTTAAGGGAAGTTAAAGAGGAAATGGTTAGGATGGGCAGACCATTGGCACCGCAATCCATAGATGCCTTAAACAACCTCCTCAAGGGTTATGATCCATCAAAATTTGACGAAAATGCATTTGTGAAAAACGAGGGACATGCAGATTCCATACTCTACAGGGATGCGAAATTCCGCGCAGGCCTGACAGCAACGCTCGAACAACGGGTAGCAGACTACAGGGGGGCAAAGTGAGATGAGGCAATATTTTCAAAAGATGAGTCCCATTGGAAATGAACTTCGGGAAAATGAAAAAGAACGGGAAAAGACGAATGCGGCTGAAATATCAAAGGTGGAAGGGGATATCGCCGATGCCTTAGAAAAAAGGAGGCTGACAGGTATCCCTGCCGAGAAAATACATAAAAGAGGTGAGAAAACCGCCTGGGAAAGGATCGATCTTCTTGTTGATCCCGGCACATTTCTGCCGCTTAACAGCCTCTACGATCCCGAGTTCAACCAGGAGGGGACCACCGGCGTTATAACCGGATTAGGCAAGATATCCGGCAGGTATGCCTTGATCATTGCCTCTGATAACAAGGTCCTTGCCGGCGCATGGATTCCGGGCCAGCGCGAACACGTTTTCCGAGCCCAGGATATTGCGGAAAGATTGCATATTCCGCTTGTCTGGGTACTCAACTGCAGCGGAGTCAAATTAACCGAACAGGAAAAGGTGTATGCCGGAAGGCGATCAGGCGGAAGGATATTTTTCAGGCATTCCGAGCTGATCGAAAAGGGCATACCTGTAATAGTGGGCATGTATGGGACAAATCCGGCGGGCGGAGGATATCACGCCATCAGCCCCGCTATCATCTTCGCCCATGAAAAATCAAATATGGCCGTGGGTGGCGGAGGGATTGTCAGCGGCATGTCCCCCAAGGGACATTTTGACATTGAAGGTGCGGAAACGTTAATTGAGGCAACAAGGCAGTTCAAACAGGTTCCTC
>CAZENC010000089.1:0-10400 GCA_964513115.1 uncultured Desulfobacteraceae bacterium
ATGGCCCCTTTTAGGGGCCCTCCTCAAGCCTCCACCTATGGTGGTGGATTGTGACTGAGAATCGTGGTGATGTTATGCGTCTCCTTTTGGTTGAGGATGATCTGAAGATTGCCTCCTTTGTCCAGAAAGGCCTTGAGGAAGCCGGTTATGCCGTTGACCATGCGGCAGATGGAGAGGACGGGCTTCATCTTGCCCTTCATGAGCCTTATGATGTGGCTATAATAGATCTCATGCTGCCCAAACTTGATGGCCTGACACTGATCGAGGAACTGCGTCAGAAAAAGATTAACACGCCTGTCATGATATTGAGTGCCAGGAGATCGGTGGATGATCGCGTAAAGGGCCTTCAAAGGGGAGGGGACGATTATCTGACCAAGCCCTTCTCTTTTTCTGAGCTTCTCGCCAGGGTTCAGGCGCTGATCCGGCGGGCGAGCGGGGGATCGGAACCCACAAGCCTCACTGTGGGCGATCTTTCCTTGGATCTCCTTGCAAGGGGAGTTAGGAGGGGAAACAAGAGGATCGAGCTGCAAGCCAAAGAGTTCTCTCTTCTTGAGTATCTGATGCGTAATAAGGGAAGGGTTGTTTCAAAAACCATGATCATGGAGCATGTTTGGAACTACGATTTTGTCCCGATGACAAACGTGGTCGAGGCCCGAATATGCGTATTACGAGATAAAATCGATAAAAATTTCGATAGAAGGCTCATTCATACGGTCCGTGGAGCGGGATATGTTCTTAAAGAGAATTATTGATATTCGGCACACACTGGCATTCCGGCTGACACTCTGGTATGCAACCGTATTCACCGTTTCGTCTTTTGTTGCGTTTTTTATCTTCTATATTACTATTTCCTCCGTGACCCAAAGGCAGAGAGATCAGGAACTTTTAAATGACCTGGCGGAGTTCTCTTCCATTTACAGGCTAAGAGGGCCTGATTCCATTAGGTCCGAGATGGAGATAGAAGCTGAATCTGACGGGGTGCATAAGGCATTTTTCCGTCTTTTGAGCCCGAAAGGAGAGGAGATCGCCTCGTCGAATATGTCGCCCTGGAAGGGTGTGGGTGTAGGCAGGACTACGTTGAAACAGTTGGCCGGTCGTGAGCGCCATATATTCGAAACGCTGTCCTTGCCGGGACGGCCATATAAGGTTCGGGTAGTTTACGGGGCCATCGCCCCTGGCAAAATCATGCAGATAGGTCAGTCCTTAGAGGACGGTGCGCGATTTCTGGAGGCATTCCGGGAAGTATTCAGTATCAGTATGGTCGTTATCATAGTTTTTTCCGCTCTTATCGGGTTGTTTATGGCTCGGCGTGCCCTATTGGGCGTCGAGGAAGTGACCCAGACAGCGCTGGATATATCAAAAGGCGCTTTTCAACAGAGGGTAAGGGTCAAGACCAAAGCAGATGAAATTGAGCGACTCGCTACCGCCTTCAATCGAATGTTAGACCGTATTCAAGAGCTGGTCATCGGGATGAAGGAAATGACAGACACGATCGCCCATGACCTTAAGACTCCTATCACCAGAATACGTGGGCTTGCTGAATTAGAGTTGAACACCGGAAAGCCCGATGATGAGAGCCAAAAACTGGCAGCTGACACAATCGAGGAATGTGACTACCTGTTGCAGATGATCAACACCATGCTGCAGATTTCAGAGACAGAGGCAGGGATTGCTGAACTGGCCAAAGAGCGAGTGGATATTGCCGGTATAGTTCAGGACGCCCTCGAACTTTTTGATCCGATAGCCCAGGAGAAAGGCGTCACGCTCATCTCCCACGTACCTGATAGCGTTACTATCGCGGGAGACATCCATGGCCTTCAAAGAATGATCGTCAACCTCTTGGAAAATGCAATCAAGTACACCCCCTCCAGGGGAACTGTAACCACCTCACTTCGTGACAATAACGATCATATTGTTATTGTCATTCATGATACAGGGATCGGTATTCCCGGGTCGGACCTTCCCCACATATTCAAGCGCCTCTATCGGTGTGATGCCAGTCGCTCACAACCGGGGTTCGGTCTAGGACTCAGCCTGTCCCTGGCGGTTGCCCAGGCACACGGGGGTGACATTACTGCTACAAGCCGTCCCGGTGAAGGGAGTATGTTTAGCGTAAGCCTCCCCCGAACCCCTCTCTCTTTTTAGCTCCATTTTCCTTTCTAAAACCAACATTACGAAAAAATAATCTTTTTGTAATCTTCAAATAATCTGCCTATTGTATAGGTAATCTCGAAAAGTGAATGTGCCTGAGACGGGTAACGACTGGTCATGAAAGCAAGAACTATCCAAAATGCTGGAGGTGGTTGGGCTCACCGTTAGACGAGTTAACACTGCTCATCTGGCTGCCAAAGAAGGCCTTTTCACTCTCAGGCGGTGAGAGAGCATGGATGGAGACCATCAGGGCCTTTGTGCTCTCTACCCCCTGTTCATCTTCCTGAATGAACCCTTTGCGGGATTGGCCTAATCACGATCATCGAAGTACAGAATGTCATTTATCGTCTCAAGGTCATCGGGATAGGGGGGTATTCACCGGCCACAATGTCAGGGAGGCACTGCAGGTATTTGAGAAGGCCTGCAAATTCAGTGAGGGAAAGACGCTGGAGGATGGCCAGCCCGAGAAGGTTGCGGTGAGCAAGAAGGCTCGCACTTTATATCCGAGGAAAAACTTCGGATTAATGAAACATGAAGACACTAGACCGCTGACGGAACATGAGGACGAATTGAACCATGAGGAGTGAGTTTCTGCCATTTTCAAGACCTTCCATCTCGGAGAAGGACATCGCTGCTGTGGGCGAAGTGCTTCGTTCGGGATGGATCACCACCGGCTCAAAGTGTGCCGAGTTTGAACGAAGATTCTGCGAGTACGTTGGATGCCATGGAGCGGTGGCGCTCTGTTCGGCCACAGCCGGGATGCATCTCTTGCTCCGTGCGCTTGGCATCGGACCGGGAGATGAGGTCATTACACCGTCAATGACATGGGTCTCAACCATCAACCTCATTGTGCTTGCCGGTGCCACGCCGGTATTCGCTGATATTGACCGGGATACCCTGATGGTCTCCAGTGATTCGATACGGGAATGCCTGACCGAGCGGACACGTCTGATTGTGCCGGTACACTTTGCAGGGGCCGCTGTCGACATGGACCCTATACGGCAAATGGCGACGGAAAAGGGGATCCCTATCGTCGAGGATGCAGCGCACGCCCTTGGCACGGAATACAGGGACAAACGAGTCGGAGGGAGCGGAACAGCAATCTTTTCCTTTCATCCCATTAAGAATATTACCACGGGCGAAGGGGGCATGTTCTGCTCTGAAGACGAAGGCCTCCTAAATCGCGTCCGCCGGCTGAAGTTTCACGGGCTTGGCCTGGATGCCTATGATCGCCACATGCAGGGACGATCTCCACAGGCCCAGGTGCTGGAGCCGGGATACAAGTACAACATGACGGATATTTCGGCAGTTCTCGGATTAGGGCAGCTTGCGCGGGTTGATGATTTCAACAGGAGGAGGACAGAACTGGCCATGAGGTACCGCGAGAGGCTTTCAGAGGCCGATGACATTCTGCCTCTTTCAGATCCGGCCTATCCCACAAAACACGCCTGGCATCTCTTCGTCGTGCGTCTGGATACGGACAGGGCCGGGATGACCAGGGATGATTTCATGGCTAAACTGAAAACAAGGAATATCGGGACAGGACTTCACTTTCGCGCCGTGCACCTCCAGAGGTACTATAGGGAATCAATGGGCGCTTATCGAGGCATGTTGCCCCATACAGAGTGGAATTCCGATCGCCTATGTTCTCTGCCCCTGTTTCCGGGCATGACCGCCGGGGATGTGGATGAGGTGGTAGATGCCATAAGAGATGTAGTGGGGTCAAAAAGAAAGACACGGAAGATCAGAAAAGATGAAAACTGATCCGAAATCCGAAATGAAAAATCCAGAATCAAATATATCGATCGTCGTTCCCGTTTATAACGAAGAAGAAAATCTTGAAGAACTTATCAATCGAATCATGGCCGTATGCAACGGGATGGGGAATCCGTATGAGATCATCCTTGTTGATGACGGTAGTATTGACAGGTCACCGCAGATGATCAAAGAGGCGGCGGTGCAGAATGCCGGCAGGGTCCTTGGAGTGATTTTGAACAGAAATTACGGCCAGCATGCGGCCGTGATGGCGGGATTCGCAGCGTCGAAGGGTGACATTTTCGTCACGCTTGACGCAGATCTTCAAAATCCACCCGAGGAGATTCCAAAGTTGGTCAATAAGATCCAAGAGGGATTCGACGTGGTCGGGACCGTCCGGGTGCCGAGGCGCGACACCCTTTTCCGGAGGGTTGCATCCTCTATGATCAACAAGGCAGCGCAAAAAGCCACAGGAGTCCTCATGCACGACTACGGATGCATGCTGCGGGCCTATCGCCGCCATATCGTGACGGCCATGCTTGCGTGCCACGAACGGACCACCTTTATTCCTGTCCTTGCCAACAGCTTTGCTCGTAATACCACAGAGCTTGAGGTCAAGCATGACAAACGCTCGAACGGCAGATCAAAGTACGGGTTATGGAAACTGATCAACCTGCAATTTGACCTGTTGACCAGCATGACCACCGTCCCCCTCCGCCTGCTAAGCGCAATCGGGGCCGTTCTGTCGATCGCCGGCATAGGATTGGGGCTTTTCCTTCTCGTGATGCGGTTGATTCATGGGCCCGAGTGGGCCGTCCAGGGCGTATTTACGCTTTTTTCCGTGCTCTTTATCTTCACGGGCGCCCAGCTCATCGGGATGGGTCTTCTTGGGGAATATATCGGCCGGATCTATCATGATGTAAGAGCACGGCCCCGTTATTTTGTGCAGAGTATTGCGGGCAAAAGCAGATTGAAACAACAGGACGGGGAGCACAATTCGGATTTTACAATTTATGGCGGCGGTGTCGCCTGAGGGGGAAAAGTTGAAAACGATCGTTCTTGCCTATCATAATATCGGTTGCGTCGGGATTGAAGCCCTCTTAAGGAATGGCTTCGAGATTGCGGCGGTATTTACCCACCGGGATGACCCACGGGAAAATACCTGGTTTGATTCCGCTGCGGCGCTTGCCGCCTCGCGGCAAATCCCGGTCTTTGCACCGGAAGATATCAACCATCCGCTGTGGGTGCAACGAATAAAGGAACTTGCGCCTGACATCCTATTTTCTTTCTATTATCGCAAGATAGTGGGCCCGTCCATACTGGAAATCCCGCGGGCAGGGTGCCTCAATCTTCACGGTTCCCTTCTTCCCAGATACCGGGGCCGGTGCCCCATAAACTGGGTGCTCGTAAACGGCGAGAAGGAGACAGGTGTGACCCTTCATTACATGACACCGAGACCGGATGACGGTGATATTGTCTGCCAGGAAAAGATCTCCATCACTCCTGACGATACGGCAAGAATCCTGCACGAAAAAGTGAAAATGATGTCGGCAAAAATGCTCGACAACATCCTTCCACGTATAAAGGCCGGAACGGCACCCCGCTATCCACAGGATTATTCCCTGGCTACCTATTTCGGCGGACGGCATCCGGAGGACGGTGAATTAGACTGGAAGAAGAGGGCTACCGATGTTAGAAACCTGGTCAGGGCGGTGACGCTTCCCTATCCCGGGGCGTTCAGCCATGTGGGCAACCGAAAGTGCCTCTTCTGGGAGGTCACTGAAATGCCGCTGAGTCAAAAAGGAGTGTGCCCTGGCACCATCGTTTCAATAGGTCCTTTGGTGATCGCCTGCGGAGAGGGAGCCGTACGGGTGGATTTCGGGCAGGCGGATCAAGGCGTCTATATGAGCGGAACACAGCTTGCCCAAGAACTCGGTCTCACTCAGGGCATGAATTTCGGAGCATGTGTGAGCCAGATGCTGGAAGCGGTCAGAAAGAAGCGCGTACTGATCTTGGGCGTTGATGGTTTTATAGGCAATGCCTTAAGCGAACGGCTCCTCGAGAGCGGAAGATACGAGGTGCATGGCATGGACCTGCGCTCGGAGTCCATTGAACGTCTTTTAAACAGGCCTGGATTCTACTTTGATGAAGGGGACATAGCTATCCATCGCGAGTGGATCGAGTATCACATCAAAAAATGTGATATTGTCATTCCCCTGGTGGCTATCGCAACGCCCATAGAGTATACCCGAAACCCCCTTCAGGTGTTCGAACTCGATTTTGAAGAGAACCTGAGGATAGTGAGATACTGTGTAAAATGCGGAAAAAGGCTTATTTTTCCTTCCACCTCTGAAGTGTATGGCATGTGCGACGGAGAGGAGTTTGATGAAGACCGCTCCAATCTAGTGCTGGGGCCGATACGGATGCAGCGGTGGATCTATGCCAGCAGCAAGCAGCTCCTCGACAGGGTGATCTGGGCCTACGGACAGCAGAGCGGACTCAGGTTTACCCTTTTCCGTCCGTTTAACTGGATCGGCCCGAGACTCGACAGCCTGGATTCAGCGCGGATTGGGAGCTCCCGGGCTATTACACAGCTGATCCTCAATCTTGTGGAAGGTACTCCCATTCAGCTCATTGATGGCGGAAACCAGAAACGCTGTTTCGCGGATGTGCTTGACGGGGTGGAGTGTCTTTCCAGAATCATCGACAACAAGGGCGGCGTTTGCGACGGGCAGATCATCAATATCGGCAATCCGGATAACGAGGTTAGTATCAGGGAACTGGCAGAGATGTTAGTGGAAAAGTTCGATCGCCATCCCCTGCGTTCGAAATTTCCACCATTTTCCGGTTTCCACGAAATAGAAAGCGGCTCCTACTACGGAGCGGGCTACCAGGATCTTCAACATAGGAAACCGAGCATTCGGAAAGCCCGGCGGCTGTTGAAGTGGAACCCCGGCATCGGTCTTGAGCAATCCGTTGAGCGGACACTCGATTTCTTCCTCCAGGAAGCCCTTCGTCCAAGATGCCCCGCCGCCGTTCCCGAAGAAGGAGATAATTCAAGCAGGCTGATTTCCTTTGCATCAAACAGGAGCGTCTCCACGGGCAATTACTCATGAACGTCGGGTTGCGGATAGATGCGGATACCTTCAGGGGGACACGGTATGGTGTGCCCAATCTGATTCAAATCCTCGCTCAACATGCCATTTCAGCGACCCTTTTCTTTTCTGTGGGTCCGGATAACATGGGGAGGCATCTCCGTCGGCTTATTTATCCCTCCTTTCTCTGGAAAATGCTGAGATCAAAGGCTGCAGGTCTTTATGGGTGGGATATCCTCCTGAAGGGCACCTTATGGCCGGGCCCGGTTATCGGCAAAAAGCTGGGAGGGGTCATGCGTTCTGCTTCAGAGGCCGGACATGAAGTGGGGTTACACGCTTGGGACCACCATGCCTGGCAGGCGCATATTGATACCATGAGCCCTGAAGATATGCACCGCTCCCTGGAGAGGGGTTTCCAGATGCTTGTGCGTATCCTCGGCCGCGCTCCTGCCTGCTCTGGGGCACCGGGGTGGAGATGCAATGATCTCACGCTTCTGGAAAAGACCAGGTTCCCTTTCAGGTATAACAGCGACTGCAGGGGTGAGAGCGTATTTTACCCCTTGGTTGACGGAACAGCCCTGCCTCAACCCCAAATCCCAGTTACTATGCCAACTTATGACGAGGTGATCATGAGGAACGGAATATCTCATAATAATTACAATGAATATATGCTTTCCCTGCTCAAACCGGACAAGCTCAACGTCCTGACCATTCATGCGGAAGTCGAAGGCATGGCGTGCTTTTCCATGTTCGAGAGGTTCTTAAAGATGGCCCGATCAAAAGGGGTATCTTTCGTCCCGCTCGGGACGTTCCTCAAGGGACACCACACACCGATAGGGCGTAGCACGATTATCAAAAGGCCGGTCCAGGGACGGGAAGGGTGGGTTTCATGCCAGTCAACAGTGGAAGCGCACACAGGATCGGATTCATGAAAAAGCCCTCCCTTGCAATCATCGGCCTTTTCCTCCTTCTCTACATCGCACCACTTGGCGTGCGTCCGATCATTATCCGTGACGAGTCACGGTATGGGGAGATTCCACGTGAAATGATCGCTTCGGGTGACTGGGTCGTCCCCCATCTGAACGGTCTGCGGTATTTCGAAAAGCCCGTGCTGGGATACTGGATCAATGCAGCGTCGATGATTCTGTTCGGAGAAAATGCATTTGCCATCCGGTTACCATCGGCAATGGCAGCAGGGATATCGGCGCTTATGCTGTTTGTGGTGGTGCGGAGATTTGCAGGGGGGTATTCGATTGGCGTCCTTGCCGCCTCTCTTTTTCTCACTTGCATGGAAGTGTTCGCGGTCGGCACCTTCAGCGTCCTGGACAACCTGTTTTCCCTGTTCAACACAGGGTGCATGGTCACATTCCTTTTTGCCCACATGGAAAAGGAACCTGTGAAAAAGATAGGTCTCCTTGCGTTGTCTGGAGTCTTCTGTGGGCTTGCATTCCTCACAAAGGGATTCATCGCCTTTGTCGTGCCATCGATTGCCATTATACCGTTTATGATTTGGGAACACCGGTGGAAGGAACTCTTCCAGATCTGCTGGATTCCCGTTCTCAGTGCGATCCTGATCTCCGTTCCATGGGCAGTCATGATCCACGTCCGGGAACCTGATTTCTGGAACTTCTTTTTCTGGAACGAACATATAAGACGGTTCATGGCTGATAACGCCCAACACAAAGAATCGTTCCTGTATTTCTTACTGCTCCTTCCTGGAGCCAGCCTGCCGTGGTCGTTTCTTTTCCCTGCGGTGGCATTGGGTATGAGGCGAATGCATCTCAATAATTCCCCGATACGTTTTGCACTATGCTGGTTCTTTTTTCCCTTGCTGTTCTTCTCGGTCTCCAACGGAAAGCTGCTCACATATATCCTGCCATGCTTTCCACCGTTCGCCCTGCTTATGGTTACAGGGCTCCACCACTACTTTACAAGAGGGCGAACAAGAGCGTTTACGATCGGGGCCCTGGTACTTGCCTTGGTGATCGGTGCTCTTGCAGTCACATTGCTGATAATACAGACAGTGGGTTTTCATGGTTTCAAGCCCTACGCCCAGAACTGGAAGGGGGGCCTCGCGCTTGCCGGACTTTTGTCCTGGGTAGCGGTATTGCTAATTTCGGTCAGGAAATCGGAGCATCAAAAAAAGATGATGCTGTATGCTCTGGCTCCGGCGCTCTTCATGTTTATTGCCCCTTTTATCATGCCGGATCAAACCATCGAACGCAAAGCACCAGGGGAGTTTTTGCTCAAGCATTCCCATAGAATCCGGCCGGATACCATTCTTGTTTCAGATGAAATCCCGGTGCGTGCCGTATGCTGGTTCTATAGGCGAACCGACGTCTATATACTTGGAGGTGCGAGCGAACTCTCTTACGGAACCATGTACAAAGACTCGAAGTATCGCCTGCTCAACCTCGATCAATTCAGGGACGTTATCCTCAAGAATCGTGGAACAGGCCGTGTCACCCTTATTGCTAAGGCAAGAAAATGGAAAAACTGGAAGCACAATCTGCCAGGACCGATCTTTGAGGACAGCAGCGGCACTGGCGGTTTTGTACTTGCGCAGTATTAGAAAACAGAGAGAAGGATAAACTTCGTTTTGGCTCAAGCACGCTTTTCGCGCGTTTGATTGACTTTATTTCATGAGTCTGGAGGAGTAAAAGATGAATAGATACCTGCCTTTGATCTTGTTGGGTGTGCTGCTGAATGCGGGCGCCCAGATTGCCCTCAAACAGGGGATGCGCACCATTGGCCCCTTTGAATTCTCGCTGGAGAACCTGGTCCCCATCGGGGTTAAAGCAATCCTCAACCCCTTTGTGGTAGCGGCACTCTTCTGTTATGCGGTGAGTGTTATTGTATGGCTCATGGTACTTTCGAGGGTGGAGGTGAGTTATGCCTATCCGCTCCTCAGTGTGGGTTACATCGTGGCTGCTTTTGCAGGGAAAAGCTTCTTTGCAGAATCCCTGGGGCCTATGCGCTGGGCCGGCGTACTGGTTATCTGCCTGGGAGTCTACTTGATCACCCGGAGCGCATAATGGTTAATCCTGGTTTCAGGATGAAGAGGGGGTTCCGATTTGGTGCCATGAAAGGCCTTGTTTTCACAAAATATACAGGAAGTATCCTTGCAGGTGCCATAACAAGGTATCCTGCCACGTTTTGTTCTCTTATCATTTGCATCCTCCTGCTGGCGGGGTCTGCACTGCGTTCCCGATGAACTCACCTTGATAGAATATCTTTCTCCCTTTTTTTTGATAGCTTGAATGATATTCAAAATAGGGGTTCTTTATTTCAACGGGTTCAGGGAGATAATATAATTCGTACCCTTCTGGAATGTTAAAGTTCACTTCATGAAAAACTAACCCTGGATACCCCGTGCGGGAGCACGGGGAGGAAAGGGTT
>CAZENC010000090.1:0-10399 GCA_964513115.1 uncultured Desulfobacteraceae bacterium
CGGCAATAATCCTTTCTGCAAGCAAACGGTTTTGACCATCTAACAGGATGGCCAGGAAACATTCCTGGCGTTTGCCTTCAAACCGCGGCCGGATATAAGCGGCCACATCAACCGAATGATTAAAACTTATAGGCTGTGCGTTTTGCATGCGGGCTCTTTTGCCGATTTCGATTGCGGCCTTTAGCTGTGCTGTCTTGGCGATACCCATGCCGGGAACGGCGAGCAATTCTTCTATATGAGCGCGATCGAGCCCGCTGATACCATTAAATTGTGACATTAACTGACGCCCCAAATCTTCGGCCGATTGCCCCGATTTTCCAATGCGAAGCAGAACTGCCAGCAACTCTCCATCGGACAAACCCTCAGGACCTAACTGGAGGAGTTTTTCGCGGGGACGTTCGGTGGCGGGCCAATCCCTGATGGGTTGGCGTGCTGCTTTAGGGGCGATATCAGATTTCTCTTTACTATCAACCACGACCTGCCTCCGGAAGGTTCAGCATCCCTGCCTCCTGCATCCGTTCACAGAACGCATATAACTGTGCCTGGGCCAGCTTTGAAGGCTTGGAGAGCCCGTTTTCCCAGCGGTTGACGGTGGCATAGCTCACGCCCAACTCCCGGGCGAGATCTTCCTGACTCAGGGCGAGTTGTTTGCGGACTTCCTTAACCAACATGGGATAATCCGGATTTATAGGTTTCATCTGATTTTCCTCAGTCTTAATCTGTCACAATATATTTTTATACAGATGTTATATCAACCGCTATAAAAAAGTCAAGGCGTTTTAAGAATAAAACCAATTGCAGTTCGATTCTGGTATTATCGGCGGGGTAAGTTTGAAAAAATAGATATTGCTGGTGTGCTTGGATAAAAATCAAGACTTCTGAATAAAAAAAGGCGCTTAAGCTTCCCATTGTCAACTTAAACGCCTTAACTATGATAAAAGTGGCGTCCCCAATCCCGCTTTCAGCGGGATCTTCGACAGTCTTTGAATCCCGATGAATCGGGACGAGAAAGGCCGTGGCATTTCACGCCGAAAAAAAAGGACCCACCGAGTATCCGATGAGTCCTCTTAATGGGCAGACTGGCGTCCCCAACCGGATTTGAACCGGTGTTGCCGGCGTGAAAGGCCGGTGTCCTGGACCTGGCTAGACGATGGGGACGTAATAAATGGTCACCGCCGGGAATAAAATCCCAATGGTCCTAATATTCTATTATGCTTTTGTGTTCCCCGAGATCAAACCATCTGGTCTCGGTGTTGTCCCGCTTGCAAAGCGGGATGTCCTGGACCCCCGCAACGCGGGATCTTGGACTGGCTAAACTCGACGATGGGGACGTGATAAATGGTCACCGTCGGGAATAAAATCCCAATGGTCCTCATGGGTGCATTTTTTGGTGGGCCGTGCGAGAATCGAACTCACGACCAACGGATTAAAAGTCCGCTGCTCTACCAAACTGAGCTAACGGCCCGGATAAAAGACATGCTTCCTAACAGCTTTCAGTCTACTTGTCAAAATGTTTTTTGGCAACCTAAATCTAGTGGTGCATCCCAGAAATAACTTGTGCAAATGTCATTTCGAGCAACGCGAGAAATCTTAATTATAACAATGTGGTTACAGATCTCTCCCGGAGCTTGCACTGAGCGTAAACAGTCAGATTCCTTGCTTCCACCCTCCGTAGCAAAGCTGCGGAGGACGGGTCGCTCTGAATGACAAAAGCGAAGTGATCGAGATGACAACTTAATTAGGGGCTAGGATATCAGGGCGTTGTGCCCAATCGAGAGAAAACGATCGAGCAAAAAATTTCTTACAAATGGGTCAATTTTACGAAAGCGTGCATGGCATTCTGCGGTTAAAACGGGGATACGATTTTTTCAAGAGTTTCAATCAAACTCAAATATGTTTTGACGGATAAGATCCAGCTCCTCTTCGTTCGGCATGTAGGGATAGTTCCACTGACTGATGTCGGGAAGGCAATTACCAAAGGGGCGATTGCAGGCGACCTCTCCGTCCGGGCCTGAACATCCGGTGGTCATAAAGGGTTTACCATATCTGATAACGCTCGCCAGCAGGTCCGAGGCAAGGCCGAAGCCAACTATGCGGCCTTCCCTGCTAAAACTCATGTCCCGGCTACCGGCCAGCTTTTCTTCGATAATATAACGTGCCAGTTGAACCCTGAGATAGGTGGGCCATTGCGGTTGGGGCCTGTCAGCCAGTTTGGAGCCTTCCTCGGCAAAAAAGGAAAAGAGGTGGCTCTCCACATCCATTTGCCAAAGCCTGTTCATCAAAGTTACCATTTGCTCTTCCGTTTCCCCCATTCCCACCATTAGATGCGCTCCCACGTTGGGATATTTGAAAATCTCAATGGCCTTTTCAAGAATATCCCAGTATTTCTCCCATTTGTGGGGACCGGAGACTCCTTTGCCCCGGTACTCGTCAAATAAGTCCGGCGTGGCAAGATCTATGGCCACACCTATCTTATCGGCCCCGCTCTTCTTCATTTCAAACAGGTCATTTTCATTCAGGATGGTTGGGCTGATGAGAAGCGATATGGGGAGGGAGGTCTTATCTTTCAACCGCCGGGTCATCTCCAAAGTGGCCCGACGGCATTTCCCGTTGGTGATCATGGAAATACAGGTCCTCTTCACGTATGCAGGGGCATTGTTGATAGCCTGTATTATTTCATCCATGTGAAAGACAGGCCATGCCACGTGTATAAAGCTCTTGTTCGCGTAACTTCCCGGACGCTTCTTTGCAAGTCCGCAGTAGGCGCAGTTGGCCGAACACCCTTCAGGGTAATGCACCAGGAGGTTTACGCACCTGTTCACGGCACCCCGGTACATCCTTCCCCTTACCAGTCCGAGAGAAATGGCAGTGGCCTGGCTCATTTTGGCATATTCGGGACTTTGTTGTTTTTCAGCAGATTTCATCAGTTTCTGGAATTAGCTTTTAGCTTTTATTAGACAGGATGAACATGATTTTCAGGATCTTTTTTAGAAAGATATCGTTTCAAAGATATATGGGGAGGATCATCGGAAGCAAAAATAAGCAAGCTTGTTTTTACTCACGATGACTCCTCCTCATAGGTCCGGATGAAATACCATCCGGACCATCACTTTGTGATGTCATTGAAACAACCTTTATACCCGCGAAATCCTTTCAATCCTGTGGATCTTGTCTGATTTTGCAGACAAAAGGCTGAACTCTGTGTGAGATATGTTTTTATGCCTTTAGCTATTAGCTGCCACGCAGCGGCTTGTTAGACAGGATTAACAGGATTTCATTGATTTTTTCTATTTCAGCCTTTCCGGACGAAAGGCTGAAACCTCAATCCCGCCTTCGGCGGGAGAGGAGGTTATATTATTGTTCTGTCTTCTCTCTTCTGACTTCTGTTTTTAAACTATTTACTATTTACTGTCTTTCACTATTTACTACTCACTGCTTTTAATCACAGGCGAACTTGATTTTCCTTTGCCTTGAGAATGGCTTCTGTGAGGGTCGGCATGTCGAGACCGTAAATCATGTCATTATGCCATACGGAGGAGAGGTTTTTTTCAATACTCTCCTTTCTTGAGGAAGTCCATTTGAGGGCATTCTCGAGGCAATGCAGGTCTTCACTTGTGGAAAAGAAATCTCCGGTGATCAGGATATTTTCGATGGAGGCACCGGATAGAGAAAGGTAGACCTCCAAAAGGCCGGCCTTTGTCTTTAGTTGTCCTATGCCCATCCTGGACCTGGGGTGCCTGTGAGAGAAAATCCATTCCTGATTTGTATATCTTTCCTTAATGAAACGCTGGATAGTCATTTTTTCCCATTCGTCCGGGGCATCAACCTTGAAACGGATGTTGAATTCCTCTTCAAAGGCCCCTTCTATGGCCTTCATTACCTCATCTACAGGTACAGCCCGGCCCAGTTCCTGTCTCACCGTTGTCATTCGTTGGCTGAAGCAGTTATAACCCTTGTCCTGAAGTTTGATCAGGGGGGTATTCATAATATCGGTCATCAGACCTACATCAAAATCCACCAGCAGACTCGTATGGAAGAGAAGGCTCTTTCCGGCCTCTGATGCGGCAGAGAGCCCGGCGATCTTTTTACCCCCTGCCTCGAGGTCGTTTTTCGGCTGGAAATATGCCTTTACGCCGATTTTTTCAAGGGCCCTTATGAGGACAATGCTCAACGACTCAAATACTCCTCCAACCCCCTTTTTGAGGCCCGGATAATCCACATTGATTCCCAAACCCAGGGCCACGATGTCGGGCCCCATGATCACGGTTCCCCCTCCGGTACTCCTTCGACTGAACTCTATCCCTCGCGACCTGCACCTGTCCAGTTTCAGGGCTGCCTCAATATCCTGATACTTGCCGACGTTCACAGAAGGCATAAAGGTATAAAGATGGAGTATCGGCGGGGACCGGTTGTATGCCACCGCCCGGGGCAGGGTGTCATCCACCGCAAGGCCCTCTGCAGTGGTGACGGGCGTTAGGGAATTCTTAAACAGACGCCAGTGGGTAGACATAATATGGCCTATTAATATTTGAATTGGGCATGGTTTTGACCCTTGTGTGTCAAAAGCCTAATATATTTGTGAAAGGCAAAAGATAAAAAGGCGCAAGGCGCAAGGCCTTCAAATATGAATATATCTCCCTGCGCCTAACGCCCTGTGCCCTGCGTCACTGAAATCATAAGCCGTTAATTTTTATTCTTATGCCTTTGCCTTTTCCGCTTCGACAACTTCCAGTTCACTTTCTATAAAACCAACAACCGACTCACCATGATAAAGGGTAGCAAGCTCTTCATCCAGGTTGCTGGCCTCAATCACCAGGATCCAGCCTTCACCATAGGGGTCGTTGTTGATCAGGCTTGTATCTTCCTCCAGTTCTTCGTTTATTTCCACTATTTCCCCGGATACCGGGGCAACCAGCTTGCCTATCCATTTCCTGGATTGAATCTTTCCGCAGACTTCTCCCTGTTCCACCTCTTCTTCCTCTTCAGGAAGGTCAACAAATACAATATCGCCCGATTCCTTCTGGAACATGTCGTGCATGCCCACCGTTACCTTGGTTCCTTCCACTCGTGCCCATGCGTGGTCTTTATGATAGTAAAGTTCGTCGGGCATATTGTAACCTCTGATGTCAGCCATGTAACCAACCTCCTTTCAAAAACCCGTTTGACAATTCTACTTGAATCTTGCCTTTATCGCCCTTGCATGCATGGGAAGCCCTTCTTCCTCAGCCAAGGTGATAACCACATCTTTCAGATCCTCCAGGCCTTTCCGGCTCAGATACTGGAATGTGGGTTTTTTTATAAAATCGTCCACCGACAGACCTGAAAACATCCTGGCACATTGGCCGGTCGGCAGGACATGATTGGTCCCGGAGGCATAATCACCCACGGGAACCGGTGCATAAGGGCCCAGAAAAATGGATCCTGCATGCCTTATTTTATTCAGTGTAATGAAAGGATCCTGGGTCAGAATCTGCAAATGTTCGGCGGCATATTCATTAGTGAATTCAATTGCCTGGTCCATGTCTTTGGCCGTCAACACGTAGGAGTGCTTGGAAAGCGAGGACTCAAAGATCTCCTTTCTCGGAAGTGTATCGAATTCCCTGTTTATGATATCACAGACATCCTCTGCGATTTTCTCTGATGTGGTGACGAGTACAGCCGCAGAATCAGGATCATGTTCCACCTGAGACAGGAAGTCAACGGCGATCAGTGCAGGGTCCCCGGTTTCATCGGACAGGATAAGCGCTTCACTGGGTCCGGCCGGGGAATCAATGTCTACCTGACCGTATACCAGCATCTTGGCAGCGGTAACATACTTGTTTCCCGGACCCACTATCTTGTCTACCCTCGGCATGGTTTCCGTGCCAAATGCGAGTCCTGCGACACCCCATGGCCCTCCAACTTTGAAAATCCGGTCGCATCCGGCAATATCCGCACTGACCAGTGTTGCAGGATTTGCCACCATCCCTTTATTGGGAGGGGTTACGGCCACGATCCTACTCACACCGGCGACCTTGGCGGGCAGGACGGTCATAAGGACGGAACTGGGATAGGCTGCTGTACCTCCAGGGATATAACACCCAACAATATCCATAGACCTTGTAATGCGACCGGCCAAGATCCCTTCTCTTACCTCTATTGACCACATTTCGCGCTCGATTTGGGCCCTGTGGAAACGGGTTATGTTACTGGCAGCTGTTTTCAAGGCGTCAACCACCTCAGGTTTTATTTGCTTATAAGCCTCATCGATCTCTTCTTTGGTGACTTCCAGATCGGCCTTGGAAATACTGTCCTTATGCTTACGGTAATGTTCAAGGGCAACAGCGTCGCCGCGTTTTTTAACATCTTCCACAATCTTGCGGACATCTTCGTAGATTGACGAGATGTCTTCCATTGATCTTTCCATGACAGCCTTTCGTTTTTCGGGGTCAAGGTCGTCAATTTTTTCCGGTTTTAAATTCATATCTGATTTCCTTTCTTTTTTTAATTAAGGCGCAGCTGGCTTCTGGAAACTATATTCATTGCAAAATTTTAGATTATGAATGAATAAAGGATATGCGGGTACCCGGTTTCATGTAATCACTAATAAAACCATGGGTAAATCCCTATTAGTTTAGCTAATCATGAGACAGCGTGCTATTGAGACCTTTTCTTCGGTTCCGAGGCTCCCGGCCTGGTCTTTTCTACGACTTATCTACGGGGGAGTCTTGCCCCCTCCGCATTCCCCTCGACAAGCTCGGGGCTGCGGTTTCCCCCGTTGATAAGTCGTGAAAACAACGGCGGCCTCCCGCCAGTCACTCAGAAAAGGGCTCAAGGCCACGCTTTATCTAGCCCGCCAGAGGCGGGCCTATAATCTTAGAGTGATTTTTTAAAAGAGCCAAAATGTTACACCAGCTGTCAGCAATCAGCCTTAAGCTAATTGCCTGACTATGAAAGCTCCCAATTGATTGTTTTCAATCACTTGGGGTATTGGTTTTCATGATAGGGATGCTTACAAAAATCTTTCAGGGCATCTACCGTGCTCTGGAAAGCAAGCTCCTGCCACGGGATCCGGTCTTTTGAAAACAACCCGGCCTCCAATGTCTCGTCTCCGGATATGAGTTTGCCTGATATGTATTGTGCCACATAAACAATTACTACCGGAATGTGCCCGGGGTAGGAATATATCCCAAGCAGTCTCTCGATTAGGGTTTCCAGTCCACATTCTTCCCTGGTTTCTCGGATTGCGGCAGCCTCAACCTCTTCTCCCCGGTCGACATAACCGCCTGGTATTACCCATTTCCCCTTTTGAGGACTGATTCCGCGCTTCAATAAAACAATTTTACCATCCATCATCAGGATTGAGCAAGCCACAACCTTGGGGTCCAGAAAAAATATGAAATCGCAGGCTGAACACACGAGCCTGGTTCGCTCATTTTCTTTTAATTTCAAGAGTTTGAGCTTTCCGCCACAGACCGGGCAGAAGCTGAATTCCACATTATGCTGGTTTACGCCCAATTTTTATAACCTCTTTATAACCTCGTAAAAAGCTGCTTTGCACCTTTTTACTCGGCAGGGAAGGGCTCCCCCTCTCCCGCCATTTGAAGTAAATTTAAATGGTTTCACACCCTGACCACAGGCCGGGGCTTACCGACCCTCGGCCTGTTGGCTGGGGAATGAAGCCCACCCTTTGGTTGGGGCTATGTAGTTTGGAGATGCCGGTCAAACACCTCGGCATGGCACTCTTCTCCAGTCCGCATCTACTCCTACGCTGCAAGCGGCCCTCCCTGCGTTCCGCTTATACCGAAGGATTTGGATTGCATTAGTCCGTTGCCGTGCAGACCGCGACTCGGGCCGCGGCACGGGGCAGAGGGTTTTTTATCCGAAAGATGCGTCCTTGCTAAGAGTCCCATACCTTCGCCTCCCATAAGTATTCAGTAGTGGAACACCCTGATGGGGTGATAAATACAAAGCACCGCACTTTGGATGGGGATTCTTTACTCGGCGGGGAAGGGCGCCCCCTCCAAGATTTTTTTATATGGAACTCAATAACGCCCTTTTCAGATTTTTTCCAGGAATTTCTGTCGAGAACAGCTACCCGTGATCCAGATATAATCTGCGGTTTCTTTTTCAATTTTCAACTGACCCGTAAAGGGTAATAATACAACCGTGGCAAGATCAACCCGGGCATGTTTCAGAGTCCGGTCCGGAATCCCGAATTTTTTTATAATATGTCCGTTTCCGGTAAATACAACCATCTTTCGCTTTTCCTTGATAAGAAACTTGCCGATATTTTCGGCCATCGTGTCTTCCCAGACACACTGGGCCTGATAGAAAAAGTCAAAACTTTTCAGGTTCAGGTGCGGATGTTTCTTGTAAACCTCCCACAGGTAGGCACGGTGGCTTTCATTCTTCAGATCTATGTCGCCAGCCAATTCATTACGTTCTTTCGGTTCTAGACCCGGGAGACCGAGTCTTGCCACCTTCCTTGTGATATCACGGGGAGCGTTTATGGCAAGGATTTTACTACCTCTTTCTTTTGTCATAACAATAAGGGGACGGTAAAAGTGGTAATCAAAGCCCCATCCTTTGCGCCAGCCCACACCTTTCAGAAACATTTCTTCCTTAATGGCCCCTTTCATATATTGATCCAGGACCTCCTGCTGGGAGGTTTGGAAAAACTCCATAGCAACGGTCAATGGTAAATCGTGCCGGGCCATAAGGGCCTGAAGAAGCTGGACCTGTATAAGATGGTGTTCGGGATTATTGTGTGTTTCCCCGATGAAGACCAGGTCCTTTGTCTCTAATTGATCAATGAGGTCATTGAACGATACGGTCTTACCCGTCTCCATGTTTATGATTTGACCGGTTTGAAAAGGCCCTGAAATCATTTTTGCCTGAGCCGTGAGTGGTATTGCAGGCTTCATTGCTGAACACCCAAAAGCAACAAGGGAGATCATGGATAGGTAAACCATTGAACGGTAAGTGATTCCACGATTTCTCATGACCATACTCCAATAATGCCTTTAGCGGGGATAATGATCTTGACTGCCTCCATGAGTATCATTTACCCTGTATTTGAGCAATATAATAAAATTAGGATCTAATCGGAGTAAAGAGTGATTGAGGTGAAGATGAGTTACCGCCGGAGCCTTGCAGACGTGACAATGGATTACCCGAAAGAGGTTATCCTAAAGGACGGAACCGGGGTTACCTTGAGGCCGCTGAAACCAGGTGATGAGAATGCCTTGTTTGAGATGTTCAGACGGTTTTCCGAGGATGAATTATGGTTTCTGAATCATGACGTGTCAGATCCGAGGTTGTTTGAGGACTGGGTCAAGAGTCTGGATTTGAACCGTGTTGCCTCAATAGTTGCCCTGCTTGAAGGGCGCATTATTTCAAATGCGGCCCTTATGGTGAAACACTACGGGGCGAAAGGTCACATCGGCAAAGTGCGGATTGCGGTTGATCCCTCCTTTCGTGAGAAACGGTTAGGCACCTGGATGCTATTCGACCTTGTAAATGTTGCCATGGCAATAGGACTCAAGACGGTAGTCATGCGTCTGGTACAGGAAAAGGATGCTTCTGTCATGAGCGCTGTCAGGAAGCTTGATTTCACCGAAGAGGCCGTTCTGGAGGATTATGTGCTGGATAGGGGAGGGAATCCCTGCAATCTGGTCATTATGACCAAACGTCTGCCCACGGAATGGGACCAATTCTGACTGTAAGCGTCAGATATTCCAGGACTGAAAAATGCCGATACCTACAGGTAAAGACCGGGGAATGATAATGGGGTCGGAGGCGGCAGGCACACTGGATCCTGAGATATTGAAGCAAACAATGCCGGACGGGCCGGGCGTTTATGTTTTTGCTGACCGTTCCGGGCGAGCGATCTATGTAGGAAAGGCAAAGAGCCTCAGGAAAAGGGTCCTGTCCTACTTCAGACCCTCGGACGACCTTCCGCATAAAACGTCCATCATGATGAAGAGGGCATCCGGCCTTGAATTTATTATTACAACAACTGAAAAAGAGGCTTTCATCCTTGAGAGTAATCTTATTAAGAAGTTTATGCCTCGATATAACGTTATCCTCCGGGATGACAAGCAATACCCATGTCTCAGGCTCTCTATGGAGGATCCTTACCCTCGCCTGAGCATTGTCAGAAAGATCAAGAAAGACGGGGCACTGTATTTCGGCCCTTTTTCTTCTGCCCATTCTGTACGCAGCACCCTTAAGGTAATTGACCACGTTTTCCGGCTCAGGAAATGCAAGAGCAGCGGCTTGCCGAAACGCAAAAGACCCTGTCTGAATTATCAGATGGGGCTGTGCTTTGGTCCCTGCACATATGATGTTCCCGTGTCAGAGTACCGGGCTGTTGTAAGACAGGTGAGGCTGTTTCTGGAAGGTCGCAACCGGGAAT
>CAZENC010000091.1:0-10338 GCA_964513115.1 uncultured Desulfobacteraceae bacterium
ATGACCATAAAGGAATTGTTGTCGCATACCTCAGGCATAGCAGATTACTATACGGAAAAACCGAAAGGTGGGAAAAGCCTTTTTGACTTGTTCCTGGAAGAACCGGAACGGTCATGGAATGTAGATGAGACGATCGAAAGGGCACGCATCTTGGAACCTAATTTCCCGCCGGGTACGGACGCATCCTATTCGGACACAAATTTCCAGCTATTGGGAAAGCTCATTGAGATCATAACCGGTAAGCCGCTTCACATCATATACGAGGATTTTTTCTTTCGTCCTCTGGGCCTCAAGCATACCTGGTTGATCGGCCGTTCTAAACCACAGCTCGCTTCAGCAGCTGATCCGGCTGATGTATTTTATAAAGATCAGGTCATTACCACTATGCGCTCGAATGGGGCCTATTGGGCTGATGGAGGCATTGTCTCTACAGCAGAAGAATGTATCATTTTTCTGAAAGCCCTGAATGAAAGGCGAATTATTAGTAAAGACACGCTGAAGTTGATGCACAATTGGCACAAATTGCAATTTCCGCTTCAATACGGGTATGGAACCATGTACTTTAAACTACCCCGGTTCATTAATATGGTGATGAAAGTGCCGCCTTTATGGGGTCATTCGGGTTCTACCGGCTCATTCCTTTATTATTCCGAGGACCTGAATCTGTACATGGCGGGATCTATCAATCAGACAGAATCGAAGTCGAAACCGTTCAGACTGATGCTGAGTGTGATGAAGGCTATTAAACATCATTACCATTAAATGAACTTTATATCTGAGAAACAAAAACAATGCAGATCCAATTTAAGGTCTTTCTTATCATTCTTTTAATCGCCACAATCGGTGATCTTTTAATCCCTGTAATAATTGGATTTAAATATCCCGGATATAATCATTTTCACGATACAATCAGTTCCCTGGGCACAAAAATAAGCCCTGTGCAAAAATATCAGTGCCTAAACCTTATGGTCGTGGGATTTCTGCTAATATTGTTTACTATTGGACAATATCAAGCGTTCGAATCAATCAAATGGTGTCATAAATTATACTTGACCGGATTAATACTTTTTGGATCAGGAACTATTCTTGCCGGCATTTTTCCGGAAGATCCTATTGGTATTAGTGAAACAGTTTCCGGAAAAATACATGGCATTTCTTCCGGTATTGGATTTCTATTTTTAATTTTTAATCCTCTGTGGGCTATTTGGATAAGAGAGCTCAAAGGATTTACTCAAATAAACGTTGCTGCCTTTATACTTGCTTCATTAACATTCGTTCTTTTCATCATGTCGGAGAATAAAAATTTCGGGATTTTCAAATACACCGGTTTACTGCAAAGATTGAATTTATTTATCTTATATGGCAATATGGTTTTTAATTATATAAACAGTATCGATATTTAGTAAATTTTGATAAATACATTAAAAAGCACGGTATAGATATGCTGCAAATAACGCTGACGCGTTCCAGAATTTCCCGTCCGGACGAGAAATCCTAAAACCAGTTTTTTACCGCTCGCTCTTGACGCGGCCCATAAGCATCAGCCGGACCGTCTTAAATATTATACGGAAAGCAATATGTCTTAGAATTTCTTTTTCAGCAGGAGTTGACATGGAAGAAAAAACAAAGATCGGTATAATCATCTGTGACCGGTACCGCAGGTGTGCGGGAGGAAAATGCTTTAGATCACTGCGTAACAGAGAGGGTGCGTTTAGCCGTTACAAGAATACGGAAGTTGAAGTTGTCGGGTATACCACCTGCGACGGGTGTCCAGGTGGTAATGTTGAATATGCCGTAGAGGAAATGAAGGGAAACGGGGCGGAGTCGATACATCTTGCTACCGGGCTGATTGTGGGATATCCTCCATGTCCTTACGTCACCTTTTTTCATGACTTTATCAAAACAAAATACGGCCTTGAAGTTGTCTATGGCACCCATCCTATACCTCAAAAATACCTCAATATGCACGATAAGTTAGGAACATGGGATGATCCCGAGTGGCAAAAGATTATTGAACCAACACTTGCGGATGAAAAAACCCGTTTATCCTATGACTAAAAAGAGCAAAACATGCCTTCCATTGAACCGACAATACTAGGAAAAACCGGGCTGAAAGTGGGTCGACTGGGAGTAGCTGCCAGCTTCGGTGCGCCGACAACCGCCTTTGAAGAGGCTTTCGAGAGAGGCTGCAATTATTTCTACTGGGGATCTATGCGCAAGGACGGTATGCGCCGGGCCATTAGAAATATCTGCCGCCGGGGAAAGCGAGATGACCTGGTAATCGTTATCCAGAGTTACTCTCGTTCCGCTTTTCTGATGGAGGCCTTTCTTAAAAGGGCCTTGAACTCCCTCGGCATAGAACAGGCCGATATCTTTATCCTGGGCTGGCATAACAAAAGGCCGGCCCGCAAAATTCTGGACAGGGCCTTGAAAATGAAAGACAAGGGGCTCTACCGGTTTCTGGGATTGTCCAGCCATAATCGTACCCTTTTTCCCAAGCTTGCCGAGGAAAATATTTTCGATCTTTTTCACATCCGTTACAACGCTGCTCATAGGGGAGCTGAGACGGAAACCTTTCCTTCTCTTCAGGGAGAAAACAGACCAGGCGTCATTTCCTACACGGCGACCCGATGGGGCCAACTCTTGAATGCCAAGAAGATGCCCCCAAAACAATCCCTGCCTTCAGCCAGCGATTGCTATCGCTTCGTGCTTTCGTGTCCGGCAGTGGACGTATGTATGTGCGGACCAAAGGACACAGCTCAAATGAGAGAAGCCTTGCGGACCCTGGAGCTGGGTCCACTCAACCCGGAGGAACTTGAACGTATGAGGAAGATCGGCGATTACGTTCATGCACATACTACCAAATTCTTCTGATAAAAAGGGGAAATAGCTTTCCATGTCAAGGTCGATCCATTTTCAAATGAAATAGGAGGAACGATCATGGGGATTTATGACAGCAAGCCGTGGTTGAGGTCGTATGATGAGGGCGTGAGTCCGGAGGTGTATCGCAGGGCGCTTCAGCAGGAAAAAGACGTATAATGAACGAGATCACGGTAGAACTCCACAGCAATGGAGTGGCAATCGCGATGCTGGACGATCCGGAGCGCCGGGTAAATACAATGACCCCGGACCTGCTGACCGAACTCGGCATTAAAGTGATGCCACTCATGGAGAACCAGGCCGTCAAGGCCGTTGTCTTTGCCTCGGCCAAACCTGAGACCTTTATTGCCGGGGCGGACATCAAGCTCTTTGCCCAGGCCGATGACCCGGACCTTGTATCCGAGTTGGACAGAGCCTACAGCAGGATGCTCACCAGCCTCTCCAGGGGCCCTAAACCGGTCGTTGCCGCGGTGCACGGCGCAGCCCTCGGAGGGGGTCTGGAGATAGCCCTTGCCTGCCACTACATCCTGGCCTCGGACCATCCCTTAACAGTCATGGGCCTTCCTGAAGTACAGCTTGGAATTCTGCCGGCGGCCGGGGGCACCCAGCGTCTGCCCATGCGTATCGGCCTGCTCAATGGACTGGAAATGATACTAAGCGGCAGACGGGTGCGCGCAAAAAAGGCTTTGAGCCTGGGCCTGATAGATGAGATCTCAGCCCCTGAAAAGATCCTTGAGCGAGCCGAGGCAGTGGCCCTGGACCTGGCCGAAGGTCGAATCGCGCCGCCTGAGAAGAAAATTACCTTTGGTGAACGCCTGGTTTCACTCCCGCTGTTACGCGACTATGTCTTTGCCAAGGCACGAAAGAAACTACAACGCACTACAAGAGGGAACTATCCCGGCCCCATGAAAATCATCGAGTGCGTGGAACTGGGCCTCAAGCGCGGTATTGAAGCCGGCCTGGAACGAGAGATCGATAACATCGGAAACCTTCTTATGACCCCCCAGAGCCGATCCCTTATATGGCTCTTTGTGGCAGCCCAGGAGATGAAATCATCCTCACCCGACTCCCGCAAGGTGAGACGGATGGCCTTACTTGGTGGGGAGCCTATGGGAGCGGGCCTTGCGTCGGTTTCCCTGAAATGCTGCCCAATAGTTGTATATGACATCTCGACAAAGGCACTGGAAAATTGTACGGATCAGGTCCGGACCGGACTTGCAAAACAGCTTCAAGCCGGTGCAATCACCCTAAAAGAACACGAACGCCGGTGGTCCCTGTTAAGCACCACGCAGGAGGTAGAAGACATCGCCGGGTCTGACCTCGTTATTGAAGCTGTCTCCGAGGATCTCGAACTCAAGCGCAAGGTCCTCGCCCAGGTGGAGGACGTGGTGGGACCGGAGACGGTCTTTGGCTCAAACACATCGGCACTGTCCTTATCGGCCATTGCTGCCCGGGCCCGTCATAAGGAACGTGTGGTGGGAATGCACTATTTCCCGCCGGTGCACAAAATACCCCTGCTGGAACTTGTGGCACCGGATAAGGCCGCCGTATGGGCCGTGGATACGGCAAGGGCCTTTGGCCAGGCCCAGGGTAAGACCGTAATAGTAGTCAAGGACCGGCCTGGCTTCTATACGACACGCATCCTAAGTCCTTATCTGAACGAGGCCCTCCGCCTCCTTGAGGAAGGTGCGAGTATGGAAGATATTGACGAGTCCATGAAGGATTTCGGCTTCCCGGTCGGACCCCTGACCCTTATCGATGAAAAGGGGATAGACCGGACGGCCCGGATTTTCAGGGATCTTACCCGGGCCTTTGGCGGGCGCTTGCACGAGACCAGTGATGCCTTGTCCCGCATTGTGAAGGCCGGTTTCCTTGGCCGCAAGAGTGATCGAGGTTTTTATATCTATCCCGTCAAAAAGAAGGCCAAGAGGCGGCCCAACCCGAAGATCTATTCTTTTTTCCCGAATGCCAAAGGTAAAAAATCGCTTTCCGCCTCCCTGACCCAGGACCGTCTGTCCCTGGCCATAGTTAACGAGGCGGCCCGATGTCTGGAGGAGGAGGTCATTTCCTCGCCCCGCGACGGCGATGTGGCCGCTGTACTGGGCCTGGGCTTTCCACCTTTCAGGGGAGGACCCTTTCATCACGTGGATGCCGTGGGTGCGCAGATCATAGTTAACAGGCTGGAGGAGCTGGCCGGGCGACACGGTTCCTATTTTGCACCGGCCCAGATACTTGTGGATAAGGCAAGGGCCGGAAAGGCATTTTTCGGGCAAACACTTGCATGAAGAAGGAGAAACCGTGGCTGAGGAGCTGAAGCTGGTGCGTAAACCAGACGACCAACAGCCCCGCATTCCCGCCGACGCAATGGAGAGCTATATCCGGCTTGGCCGGGCCAGGGGTGAACTGGGACCGGTGGCTGGCCGGACACGAAAAAAGCAAAGGATAGTAATAGACAACCACTGCCTTAGACGCTTACCACTTACAGATGAAACGTGGCATTGAGTCCTTTTCTGAGTGACTGGCGGGAGGCCGCCGTATTTTCACGACTTATCAGCGGGGGAAACCGCAGCCCTGAGCTTGTCGAGGGGAATGCGGAGGGGGCAAGACTCCCCCGTAGATAAGTCGTAGAAAAAACCAGGCCGGGAGGAGGCTCGGCCTCCGGCCCCGCTTCCAGCCCGTAGGGCTTCCAGGCCGGAGGGTAGGGCCTACGCCCCGGAGGGAACCGAAGAAAAGGCCTCAATGATACGCTGCCTCACGATTAGGCTAATCCAAAGGGATTGGCTAACGGTTTTACGCCTGTGGTCCTCTCTGGATGTTATTGATAGTGATTTCATTTAATCCCGTTAATTTTTTGGAATCTCGGATCCATTTCCTGGAGGCTTCTTCTCATGACCTTGCCGATCACATTCTTGGGTATCTGATCCATAAACTCAATCTCCTTGGGGACCTTGTAATGGGTCATGTTCTCCTTGCACCAGTCCCGTAGCATAGTTGAAGTAAGGCCTGATTCCGGGTCGACCTTGACCCAGGCCTTTGCAAATTCCCCGGTTTCAGGGTCAGGAATTCCGGCAACAGCCACCTCTCTTACATCAGGATGCATACCGATCAGTTCTTCAAGCTCCTTTGGATAAATAGAATACCCTTTCATCTTAATAAGTTGCTTCTTTCGGTCGCGGATGACGATTCTCCCGAATTCATCCATATAGCCCAGATCGCCCGTTAGCATCCATTGCCTGTGGCCCCATTCCCTGATGGTAGCAGCCGTCTCTTCAGGCTGGTTGAGATACCCTTTCATGACCTGCGGCCCGCTCACACAGATTTCACCCATACCCTCTTTTTCACCGAATGTACCAACTGGTCCGGCATCAAAATCCATGACCGGGAAAATTTTCCATTCGGTGCCCGGAACAGGAAGACCAATAGTTCCCGTGCAACGTTCCTCGCCTATGAAGTTGCCGATTGATACTACCGGCCCCGTCTCGGTTAACCCGTATCCCTCGACAATTGGTGTGGCGGTTTTAGACTCAAATTTATCCTGCATATGCCTGTGAAGCGGACCGGCTCCAGAGACGCAGCAGAAAAGCTTTGCCAAACCGGCTCCATATCGGCCTATTGCCGGAAAATCGGCAATCCTTTGGAAAAGAATTTCCGCTCCCGGGTAGATCATCCCGTTTGAGATATCAAGCTTCTCAAAGGTTTTCAGCAAATCTGATGTTGAAGGGGGTTTTGGGAAGAGCATCATCCAGGCCTGGACCATTACGGCGCTGTTCATCACGCATGTCATGCCAAAGGAATGAAACAGGGGCAAAACCCCTACCACCGCTCCCTTCGGGCCCGGCAATTCGAACTCAGGCGTCGGTTGGTTCAGGACCCAGTTATTGACCTGAAGGGCATTGGTATAGATATTTCTGTGGGTCAGTACGGCGGCCTTCGGCTCACCGGTCGTCCCTCCCGTCATAATATAGGCCGCGGGATCCTGTTCCTGGTCGATAACGGCCCTTGGCGAGTCAGGACCGCCATTCCTCAGCATTCTCAGAAATTCCAATGAGTCTGGGACCTTACCCTTTGGTATCATGCCGAGCATTTTGCCTAAGACCTTTTTTATAGCGGACATCCCGCTCGCAAGATCAACCAGATTGGTTGAGACAACCCCCTTGAAATCAAATTCATTCCGTATCGGATCCAGCATGCATTCATTCAGCATGTCCAAAACGAGCACATATTCTGCACCGGTCAATTTCAACTGGTGAAGGACTTCTCCCGGCTTGTACGTGGGATTTACGCCTGTGACTATTATACCAAGTTTTATGGCCGCATAATAGGCCACCACGTACTGTATGCAATTTGGAAGGATCAGGGCAAGCACGTCTCCCTTTTTTGCTCCAAGCCTGTTAAGACCGGAGGCAAAACGATCAACCATGTCTTTCAACTGTTCGTATGTCACCCATGTATCAAGAAACCAGATAGCCTTATAGTCAGGATTTTCATGGGCATTTTTCTCCAGAATATCGTACAGGGTAAGTGAATCATCATATGTCAACTGTTTCGGCACGGTCTCCGGCCAATACTTTGCGAACCATGGGGAATTTTCGTCAACGCGTGTTGTTATCTTCATCCCCGTACACCTTCGGGATTCTTTTCATTCCGGGCAAACATTATAGAAAGAAGCAGGTAATAAATTGAAATTTCGGTTTATTCGAGAAATGTATACCTAATAAATAATAGACAATAGCTTCTGGTCACCATAAAAGGGTTATGAAATATTTTCTTCGATTCCCTCTGGGGCGTAGGCCCTACCCTCCGGCCTGCAAGCCCTACGGGCTGGAAGCGGGGCCGGAGGCCGAGTCTCTCGGCCTGGCATAAGGATTTTCTAACCAAAGCAACGGTTCTTAGCAATCATATGCAAAGCAAAGGCGAACAAAAATGATAATGGTCGGCGATCACATTCTATAACCTTCGGGTACGGGCTTTCCGTCCACGTAAACCCGGTTGTGTTCGTCCAGGGCAAACCGCCCCCTGGCGATCATCTCAACAGTGCGGGGGAATATCTTCCAGTCCCCCAGTTCCTTGAGTTTCTCCTGGTGTTGCCCTACAACCTTCAGGTATCCCCTGTTATCTTTTTTCAAGATCTCGAGGGAGTCGGGCAGCTCAACCGGAACGGGGTCGGACACCATCAGCAAGGGTCCCGTATCCACTCCCTCGTCTGTCCATAATGTCGATGCCCTGAGCGTGGTTCCGCCGGATGCAATGGCATCGCTAACCGCATTGTCCCCAACATACTTCCTACGCCCGTCAGAAAGGCATATTGATAGATCAGCAGGATGAACATTTATACACCGGCTCAACGTGATGTAACTCATATACCCGCCAAGGGCTATTACATCAATCTGGAATGCCTCTACGAGTTTCCTGGCGACTCGATCATATTCCTTTCTGGCCGCCAGTCCCTCGGGCGTCTTGACTGTCCTTTTCAGTGATCTCAGTCGGTGGAATGCCCGTGTATCATAGCTGAAGTAAGGCAGGCCGTTATCCAGTGCAATCTTTTCTCCGGCACACGCACCGTCCGACCGATCGCTGAATATGAAGATAATTTCAAAGGGTGACGTTCCTTCATCGGCTTTTAACCGTTTCCCCAGTTCGATCAGTTTTATAATGTTGGTGCCTGAACCTGACATAAAGGCAGCAACTCGCATGGGCCCTTCCCTCTTTTCCGGGTTAAAAATGGGTGTGATGGGCATACAAGACCTCCGGTTTCATTTTTCAGTAGACGTCCACGGGCTCACACCCATGGCTCTAATAGATGAAGCGTGGCTTTTAGGCCTTTTCCATTAAGGCTTCAATAGGCTCCAGGCGATAAGGGCTCTCCTTCTCTATGGCCGCAAGTACGCTGCCCCCGCCGGTGAAATAATACGTATCCTGGGAATCGAGACCCGACATGTAGATCTCGGGACACAGATCCTTGAGCTCCTGAATGGTATCCCCACCGCCGAACAATTTCATTGCACTCACGTTTTCCGCAATCAAACGATATAATGCACGGGATCCTTCATAAAAGTGCGGCATCAATCCCATAACCGCATTTACAAAAATTGTCTTAGCAGAGCCGATAACATCCTTGACTTCAGGCCTTTCAAGTGATTTGGGATCAATATCCAGCATGTACTTCAATTCCTTTTTTTCAATAAAATCACCAACCTCAACAGTCCTATATCTTCCTTCAATTTTCCCCTCCAGGGTATCTGATTCTACCAGATAGCGCGCTTCCAGGATCTTGTTATCCTTTTTGTCAAGCTCCAGAAGTTCCATTGCAAGGTTCCTATCTTCTTTCGAGACCCCGGCGATCGTGATACCGTATTTGGCTGAAACGAAAGTGTTGTACATCAAACCGCCAAGGATCAGATGGTCCACTTTCCTGTATAGGGCATTAAGCGGGCCGATTTTGGTATCGTATTTTGCCCCTGCAACCACGGCCACAAAAGGCCTTTCGGGATCAAGCACCCTGTGAAGATTTTCAATCTCTTTCTGGAGCAGGAGGCCGGCAAAAGAGGGTAAATGCCTGGCAACGTCATAAGTGGAGGCATGGGCACGATAGGAGCCAAAGGCATCGTTCACGTAAATATCGGCAATTTCGGCCAGCTCTCTTGCGAATATATCCCTTTCAGGCCCGATTATCTGCTCCCCGTAAAACCACCGCGAATTGGGAAGATAGATCATCCCGGTATTTCCTTGTTTCAGGCGCTCAAGGGCGGGACTAATTGACTTATCCAGGTGCATGATTCCGTTTTCAGAATCTATGGGAAACTCCTGGGCATCTACATTAACAGGCAATTTTTGTTCAATATACTCTATGATCGGCCCGACAGATTCCTCCTGCCTGCATTCTATTTTGCCCGTCTTACTGTCTCTGGGGCGGCCCACGTGGGTTAGGAGTATTGGCTTACCCCCTTTTTCAATTATGAAATTGAGCGTACCGAAAGTCGCATCAATGCGATACGGATCTTTGATCCGGCCTTTCTTAATCACGTTGTGATCCACCCTTACCAGTACGATCTTGTCCTTTATTTCTGCCTGTTGTATAAGCCTAAGGCGTGGATCCAATCCGCTTTTTTTCATTTTCAACCTCTCATCATTAGATTATATTGAACCATAAACATGACGTACCATAAATGGAACATCCGGTTAATACTCACGCGTGAAGATAATATACGATTTTGAGGGCGAAGGGTGAAGAGGTTTTTTCGGAGTGACTGCTGGAAGGCCTTCGTGATTTCTTCGCGCTCGCTTCGCTCCGCTCAGGCCCACCCCTTCGGGGCGGGTTCCCAGTTTCAGGTTGTTATGGGATGGGGGACCCCCTGGCTCCGACGCTCCGAAGGAGCGGAGGAGAACAGCGGAGGGGGGAGGCTTCACCCGCCCATAACTGCCTGAAATCACCAGGCCGAGAAGCCCGGAATCGAAGAA
>CAZENC010000092.1:0-10238 GCA_964513115.1 uncultured Desulfobacteraceae bacterium
CTTCCCGACCCGATTCGAAAATATCAGGTTAGCCCTTATAATTTTAAAGTCGATCGAACCAGGGTCAAAAAGCTTATTCAAGATTCCATGACCGCAGTTGAAAAAGAGGTGGAGTTCTCCAAATACCAACATATAATCGTCATACCCGGGGCCTTAACAACACCCGGGAAGGGCTACGGAATGATCTGTTATTGTGCCAATCCCGGCATGCTTTCAGGTGTAAGAAGAGATGTCGGGTATGTGCCTTTGAAATCAAAGGGGGGAAAGACCTTCCGGGACGGCGTCTGTGTGGCGGCCGAAAATGCCCATTTGGGTATGTTTGCCCATGATTTTTTCCACGCCCTCGGGGGTATATACCAGAATAAACGGCTTGTTCCGTGACTTTACGACTTCGAGCGTCAGTCTGACGCTTCCAGGCTTCCCAGCTTCAGTCATCATGCCATATATATGGGGTCATGGGATATTATGTCTCACCATTTCATAGAAAGAACAAAGCCCCCCCAGGGTATCTCTTCCTTCACAAAAATTAGATTGGGTTGGATATCCCCGGACCAGTTACTCCTTGTAAATCCCGGAAGCACCCAGTGGACTTTTCTATCGCCGCTTTCAAAAAAGGGCGAAACCCTGGCTGTTAAAATACCCCTAAAAAAGGGACAGAGCGGTAACTGGAGCCATTATTACCTGGTGGAGAACCGTCAACACATTGGATATGACCGGCTCCTGCCGGACAGCGGTATACTCGTACTAAGGGTCAATTTGGACGTCATGGAGGGTTCCGGTACGGTGAAGGTCATGGATGCCGATCCGGGTTCCGAATATTTCTCACATGCCACATTCAGACTGGATCGGAACAACAGAAACGCCTTCGTTGATAATAAGAATAACGTGGCCATAATTCCCCTTTGGCCTGATAAAGGAAACCAGGGGGTTCTAATAACTACTCCTGAAAAGAGTTCCGATGCATTGAAGGCGGCTTTGATGATACAGAAACTCTTTCAACGTTTTCCTGAACCCAGGGGTAAGGAGAAAGTGAAATCCATAGAAGAGTGCATTGCATCTTTTAAGAGGTCCGATTTTAACACATGCTGTCAGTTAGCTCACCAAGCGCTGAAGTGAGCTCATAGTCAGTGCCTATCCTAAAATTGTAGTTCTACCTTATCACAACGGGTCTTATCAATTCCTTTACCCATCAAACACAGGCCCAATATCATATAAAGCACAGGCAAGTATAAACAGAATCTGCATGTCTGGTGTCTGTCAAACAGAGATTTGGCCTCATTAAAAGTGTCATTTTGGCACCAAAGAACAATTTGAGGGTTGCCATTTTGGCGCCAAATTGTTATATTGCTTATTAAGCATGGACTTATGCTAAACCTTTGTCGTGGAAAGGAGTACAAGATGTCAACATCAAAAGAAAATCAGCGTGTTTCTGCACGGGTCCCCGCTCATGTTTACGATACGCTGGCACAGGCGGCTGATCTTATGGGTTCAACGCTTAACCAGTTCCTTGTACAGTCAGCTATTGAAAAAGCCCAGACGGTCATTGAAAATGAACGCCTGATAAAAATGACGACCCGCTCAGCCAATACGTTTTTTGATGCAGTGGAAAATCCTCCAGTTGCCAGCAAAAAACTTAAGGATGCAATGAAAGCATATAAGGGTTCATTTGATAATGCTGGAAATCGAAACGCTTAGGCGGGATCACGACAGATCAGGATTCGATTGCGGGAACCAAGCGCTCAATCAGTATCTTGGAAAAATTGCTCGACAACATCTCAGTAAAGGAATATCGCGCACATTTGTGCTTGTTGATGAAGAGATGCCAACTGAGATCCTTGGTTTTTTCACTTTGGTTTCGTGTGAGATAAATGTTGAGAAAATGCCTCGTAAATATGCCAAAAAATACCCCTCAAAGGCTCCTGCTGCAAAACTTGCGAGACTCGCTGTTGCCAAAGACCGACAAAGACAAGGTCTGGGCACTCATATGATGATGGATGCTATTGAACGGGTAATCAGTGTCTCTCAAAATTTAGGTATCATTGGTTTTTTTGTAGATGCCAAAGACAATGAAGCAAAAGCATATTACGAACAATTTGGTTTCATCCCATTACCTGACAATCCTTTAGAACTTTTCTTGCCGCTCGCTACCCTACAGAATGCCTATGATGACATTTCAAAGGGTTGAAAATGAATTTGACTTGCATCCCTCGTTAGTTATATTCCCAGCCTTTGACATTGCATGTAGGGGAGACATAGGCTCCAAAACAAGATACGGATAAATCGATAAATCGGATACTGATGTACAAAAGAGAAAGTTGCTTTGGAACTAACGTCTTACGTTTTAACGTTTTCAATCTAAAGATCGTACCCCATTTCCACATTTTCTTGTAAATTGAAAATTAGGCTTTCGTTTTACAAGGATAATTTTTGTTTTTATATTGACTCCTTGCAAATTGCAAATTATAATTTCAATATGCAAGGTAGATATTTAGAGAGGAAATTACATCAAATTGTTCGTGAATGCCTGGATGGTTTTCCGGCCGTGGCTATTCTAGGCCCACGGCAATGTGGCAAGACGACTTTAGCCAAGGTTCTAGCAACAGAGATTAAAGATAGCACGTACCTTGATCTGGAGAAGCCGTCTGATTTAAACAAACTGCGGGAGCCCGAGCTATTCTTTGAAATGAATAAGGAAAAATTGGTTTGCCTCGATGAGATCCAAAGGGCACCCGAAATATTCTCAATTATGAGGAGTGTTCTTGATGGAAGGGGGAAAAACGGCCAGATAATGATCCTTGGTTCGGCCTCTAGAGACCTAATCAAACAGAGTTCAGAAACACTTGCAGGCAGGATAGCTTATCTTGAACTAACGCCATTTCTTTTGAACGAAATCATTGAAGATGAGCGGGATGAGGATGAACGACTGAATAAGTACTGGTTGAGAGGCGGATTTCCAAAAAGCTATCTCGCTAAAAATGAGAGAAGCAGTATGAGGTGGCGAGAAAATTTCATTCGAACATTCCTCGAGAGAGATATCCCTCAACTTGGTTTTCAAATTGGCGCTGAATCACTCAGGAGGCTTTGGATGATGTGTGCCCACAATCACGGTCAGCTCTTAAACTCCTCAAGGCTTGGGGAATCCATAGGTGTCACGCATCCAACCATTCGATCGTATATTGATTTACTGGCACAGACTTTTATGATCAGGGTACTACCTCCTTTTCAAGCAAACCTCAAAAAGAGATTAGTAAAATCTCCGAAGGTGTATATTAGAGATACCGGCATCCTACACACACTTCTTGACATCGAAACACTGGACGATCTCATGAGTCATCCGGTTTTCGGTTCTTCTTGGGAGGGGGTTGTTTTAGAAAATGTCATGGAGGTGTTTCAAGGTTGGAATGCGGGGTTTTATCGAACTTCAGCTGGGGCTGAGCTTGACCTTGTTCTTGAGAGAGGACGACAAAGAATCGGCGTGGAATGCAAAGCATCAGCCGCACCACAGGTTACAAAAGGCTTTTGGAATTCCCTGAGGGATCTTGGCATTCGGGAAGCCTGGATCATTGCCCCTATAAAAGAACCTTACCCAATCGAAAAAGGCGTAACAGTGACCCCCTTGCCTACCTTTCTTAAAACAGCCGCCAAAAGATAAATCGAGTTTGGAACTAAGGCCGTTTCTTGCGGGCAAATTTGTTAGTCAGCCAGGACCTTCAACCAGTCTTCTATTGTGATGCCGGGGGTTTCAATCCCTTTTTGTTTATAGATAGTGTTAAGAAAGGTTTCGACTTCGTCAAAGCCTATTCCGTTAAGACTTGATTCCAGCCAATCAATCGCCTCTGCAGGGTAGCAGAAAAAATCTCCGCTTAGGGACACGCGTCCCAGCCTTCCTTCAATAACCTCAATATCGGCCCGGACCAGTCCCCCGGGCGCCTTGTGAACTTTGTGCCTGAGGTTCGTACCCTGCCGGATTTTTATGTCTCTGCCCTTGGTCCATTTTTTCCCCTTTTGAAAAAGCCATTTATCATTCATCATGCGGGCACGGAGTTCATCTATTTCTTGTTCCAATTCCTTGTCCCTATCCGATGCCGACAGAGGCCCCAGTACTTTTTCGAATTCCTTTGCCATAAGGTCATTCAATGTGGGCTCATCCCAGCGGGAAGCTTTTTCCTCGCCGAGTTCCCGTTTAATTGTCGATAAATTGTCCCTTAAGGTCTTATGTACCTTATCGCGGAATTTTTCATCCGGGACCCTCAGGACCCGGCTCATGGTCTTGTAATCAAAGTCGACAATAAGATTGCCAACAAAAACAATACAGTCTCCTATTTCAGCGGCTCCTGTGCCGGAAATTTTTCGGGTTTCCACAATTACGTCATTGATGGGTTTGTACTCGGCCTCGATCCCGATATTACGGTAAACGTTGATGACCGGTTGGAGCATTTTTTTGTAAAAAAGCCCCTTGTTTTTGGTAACAGCAGGGTTATCCATGCGGAGGATCACCTGGTAAAACAGCTGGTTTCCGTCAAGATAAACTGCGCCACCCCCCACTTCTCTTCTGAAAACAGGTATATTGTTTTCTTCGCAATATTCAAGGTCCACCTCTTGTTCGGCATCCTGGTTATAGCCTATGCAGACATAGGGGGTTGCAGGTGAGACCAATGAGAGGGCTTCCTGACCGATATATCCAAGGGCGTGATAGATGAGCTGGGATTCTTCCCAGGGCACTTTTCCAAGATTATAAAGATTCATGTTTTTTTCCTGTCAGAACCCCAAGGCCTCGTTGATGAGAACGACCGAGACGTCGGACATCAAGGGCCTGCGGCGGAGGATCACAGTAATACGACAGATCCGTTGCGGGGAATTGCAGTCAGTGCAAACACCTGTTTCAGCACACGGTGTATCCAGGCCAAGGCTTTTGGCCCTCATAGGACCGGCAATATCCCGAACCCTGTTAATCGCGGATTCAAGATCCGGTGTCACCTTGTTCATCCCGGCAACTATGACGACCTTTTTAGGACCAAAGCACATGGCATTTGTCCGGTTCCCGACCCCGTCCACATTTATCACCTCGCCGGTAACAGAGATGGCATTTGCGCTGCAGAAAAAGCAGTCACAGCGGCCTTGCTTAAGGCGGATATCCAGGTCTTCCTCTTTGCTAAGGTCCTTCTGCCAGTGATCATAGATCGTCTTTCCTTTGGACTTGAGTTCATCAATGATACCCAGTGCCCTGGTGGTATCTGATCCTGCAAAGCCAAAGCTTTCATGGCCAGTGACCATGTTTAGAATAAGCTCACGTGCAGCCTCCGAGGTTGCTACAAAATGGGCATCGAATTCATGTTTTTTCAGATTTTCGATACATTTTTCTCCCCATTTCTCCCACAGCCATTTTTGATAATTGTTTTCCATCATGTCTCCCCCATCTTCAATCCATGCCTGCCCTCACCTTTATCAGCTCCGCTACAATGCTGACCGCAATTTCCTCAGGTGTCTCCGCCCCGATCTCAAGCCCTATCGGGGAGTGAACCCTGGAGAGTTCGTCCCGGGTGAACCCTTCTTCCAGTAGTTTTTCGTAGATAATGTTTCTCTTTCTGGTGCTTCCAATCATTCCGATGTAACTGGCGTCAGTTTTTAATGCCTGGGCAAGGACGTCTTTGTCCTGCACATGACCCCTTGTCACAATAACTAAATATGAGGACTCATCGACGCTTAGTCTTTCCATCACTCCGTCAAAGGGAAACTGATGTACATCTCTGGCGCCGGGAAAATTTTTTATGTCGGCAAATTCCTGGCGATCATCTATCACAACTACCTGAAAACCTATCCTGCTTGCCAGTGGAACGATCTGGGTAGATACATGACCACCGCCGAACACGTAGAGAAATGGATCGGCAATTATTGGTTCTGCAAAGATCTCGACCCGGTTTCCCGAATCGTCTCGCAGGGAAAAAACCAAAGGCAGCCTTGCATCGAGAATTCCGTCCATTTTTGCCATCAGGGAGTCCTCCATTTCGCGTCCCCCCGGAAGAGACCCTATTGGCTTTTTTTTCTTTTCCAGAAAAATTTTGGGGGCCACACCCTGTTGCCACCAGTTTTCATTGATTACTGTTGCCAAAAGACCTGCTCCGCCACGGCCGGTAATTTTCATGACTTTTTCAAGTATTGAAAGATGGCTTAAGTATTTTGGTGAGACCGGCTCCAAAAAGACCTCCACATCTCCGCCGCAGAGCATATCGGTATCTGCCACATCGGAACCCTTTAGAGAAAAGCTAAGGCGAAGAGGAATGCCGGTATCGAAAACCTTCATGGCCGCCTTAATGGTTTTTGCCTCAACAATTCCTCCACCTATTGTCCCAATAAACGAACCATCTTGCATGATCAGGCACTTTGTTCCAATACCTCTCGGGGACGGACCGGCCTGCTTGATTATGGTTGCAAGGACGGAAAGGGTGTCATTGCGAAACAATTCAACAATTTTCTGATATATTTCCTTCATGCTTTTTTCGGATTAACAGATATTCATTTTTTGCGATAGATCCAATCACAACTCGATCGACCGATGCAGCTTCTGATCGGAGAATTCGATCAGCCAGGTCTCTGGCGATTTGATCGTCGGGCAGAAGATCCGCCTTGTTTAAAAATGCAATGCGTCTGGCTGATACCGGTGCTCCCTTGTAAAGACCCTCGGACGATTCAAAAATCTTGACAAGACAGTCCCGGGTGATTGTCTCGCCTCGACCAAGCCCGGTCAGTTTTTCAAACAGACTGGTTCTGAATACAATTCTCTCGTCAAACGGTTTTTCCAGGGCCTCCAGACCTACCATAGCTATTACGAGTGTGGCTGTAGAAGGAACCACCGGTTCGTATTTTGCTGGTGCCTTAACTGGCTTGCCGGCCGCCCCATCGGCTTCCAGGATTAGGTGATCAACTCCCGGGCAAAGAAAAAGCTTATCAGCAAATTCGCGGCTGATCCCCTCCACCTTGCCTGAATCAAGGGGGCGTCTGGCCACGAAAACATGCCCGTATATTTTAAGCCCTTGTTTTACCTTTTGATGCCAGGCAGGATCGGAAAGCGAAGAGACCTCGCAGGGGGCCCTGGTTGCCTCCTGACGCCGTATTTTTGTGGTTGTTGTGGATATTACCTTTTGGCCTGCCTGGAGTATTTCCCCGGCCAGGGCAAACATAAGGGTTGTCTTACCTCCTCCGCCCACAAGGGCCACATGCTCCCTTTGGTCTATGGCTAAGGCGGAAACTAAATCCTTTTCTTCTGTTTCCAAAGTATGGTGTCTAATCTATAGGATTCAAGTTGTGTCTTTTATGTTAATAAGCCAGCGGGACAAGACAGAAGGCTGATTGCCGACTGCTTATAGTGCTTACATCATTTTTTCCTCAGGACCCTGCTGTCACCGACCCTGACCGTCAATTGAGCCCGGTCAAAGTACTCTATAAGAGGAATTGTGTACTTTCTTGAGGTGCCGGTCATCTCCTTGAATTGGGGGGTGGTTATAGTGCCGTGCGCCTTCAGGAAATTCACCAGCCTCCCTTCGAGTTCCTCTATGATCTTGCGATGAAAAAAAAGATCTTCCTTGATCTTCAACAGGACACCCTCCTTAACCATGACCTCAAGTACTTCACGTGCCACATTTCCAGGGAACTCTTCCTTCAATTCCTTGAAATAAGGGGGCTGGAGACTGCTCTTAAGGTAGCGCTCTTCCAGTTTCTGACGGGTTTTTTCCTGGTCCTGCGCAAGGGTTACCTGATGATCCTTGAGGCGTACGGCCTCTTTTTCCTGAACAATAATATTCTCCTGGGAGAGATGGTTCAAAAGGTAATTGAAAAGCTTAGGGTTTTTAGCTCCCGTTGATTTTGATCGCAGTTCCTCCTTGAGGAGGCCTGCCTTTAATGGAAAGTCCTTGTGATATTGAGTAATGGTTTTTAGGATTTCATCTTTTGCCCTGTTTAAAAAATCCGCATGAATGAGGGTATTTTTCTCCTTGTCGAATAAAACAATCCTCCGCTGAGCCTCGAGCGCCTTGATTAATTCGTCCAGCTTTTTCTTGCCAATGTTGGTCAGAAAAGGCAGTTCTGCCTGGTCAGTTCCACGAAAACGGCCCAACGATACAAACAACTCGATGATCTCATTAAGGTTGCCTGAATGGAGCATTTTCATTTCTGACAGGACAGCCTCGGAAAAACGCTTCTTTTTCACCGGGAGGGAATTGAGGATCTCACCTCCACCAATGGTGCGAACAGGGGAATAGCTTCTTAAAACAAAACGGTCGTTTCGCAGTACGGCTATGGGTTCGTCAAGCCTGATCTGGACAAAACAGGTGTCTCCAGGCTCCAACTCATCCCTGTCTAAAAGTACCACTGTAGAAATGATCTCAGATGTGCCCGTATGAAAGCGCACTTTTGCCCTGTTTTTCAGCTTGCGAGGGGCGCTGGGAAGGAGTTCAAAGATCACATCAACCATATATGTGGGCCTGAGGGAGCCTTTTGCGGCAAGAATATTTCCCCGGTGGATCGCGGCTTTTTCAAGACCCTGAAGGTTTATAGCGGTCCTGAGGCCGGCTCGCACTTCATTGACCTCCTTATTATGGACCTGCATGCCCCTGATCCGGGAAGGTATTTTCTGCGGATAAATGGTGACCTCGTCACCGGTTTGGATTTTCCCGGAGACGGTTGTTCCTGTAATTACCGTGCCGAAGCCTTTCATGGTAAAAACCCTGTCAATGGGCAGCCGGAAAATATTTCCCAGGTCCCTTTCAGGGACCTTAAGGACCAGCTCTTCAAGAACCTGCACAAATTCTTTCAGACCTTTCCCGGTAACGGATGAGACCTCGACGATGGGCGCTTTGGCCAGAAAAGTATCCGAAAGATATTCAGCAATATCGTCTTTTACCATCGCAAGCCAATCGGATTCCACCATATCAATTTTGGTTAACACCACCAGTCCGTGCTCGATCTTCAGCAGTCCACAGATCTCAAGGTGTTCCCTGGTCTGGGGCATGATCCCCTCATCTGCAGCGATTACAAGGGCCACAAGGTCAATTCCTGTGGCCCCTGCCACCATGTTCTTGACAAATTTCTCGTGGCCGGGCACGTCCACAATGCCTACACGCTTCCCACCAGGCAATTCAATGTGGGCAAAGCCGAGCTCGATGGTTATCCCTCGCTCTTTTTCTTCCTTTAGACGATCCGTATCAATACCTGTCAACGCCTTTATCAAGGATGTCTTGCCATGATCAATGTGGCCGGCTGTTCCAAGGATGATCTGTTTCATTGAGAATTCCTTGTTTTTACAATTTTACAATGTAAGTTAACTAAATAGAGGGAATATTTGTAAGTGTCAAGGTGGTTGCGGGTCTTAACGGTTTAAAAATGTTGACCGGGAGACATAATTTTGTTAGACATTCGCCTCTGCTTAACCTATTATATTAGCCTATTCCCCAGTAGCTCAGTTGGCAGAGCAAGTGGCTGTTAACCACTGGGTCCGCGGTTCGAGTCCGTGCTGGGGAGCCATTTCGACTCAAAAGGCACCGAGAAAGGATATCTCGGTGCCTTTTTCGCTCAAGGTTTCCGACCGGGGAAATCTAAAATTATGTAACAAAATATGCCCGGATGATTCTCATATGGCAAGGAATCGGCCAAGATTCCGAGGGCAAACTCGCTTCATACTCAGTTGATATGGAGTAAATTCATCCTCAAAAATCAAAATGGGCTCGAAACAAATAAATGTCTTGACAGTTTATTAATTCAAGTTATAAATTCAGCTATACTGAACACAGTACAGTAAGAAAATACTCTAAGCCTGAAGATGGGAGGTCTGATGACCGTTCAGTCGATCCAGCGCGCGCTTACGATTATGTCTCTTTTCACACGTCAACGAACCCAAATCGGAATAACCGAGATTAGCAGGGCGCTGGGCGTGACCAAGGGGGCGGCTCATAACCTGGTCTCGACCCTTGTTGAGGGTGGATTTCTTCGTCAGGATCCAAACACCAAGAAATATGCCTTGGGCTTTAAAGTATTAGAAATCGGGATGCTTCAGCCACAAGCGCAGGATCTCAACCAGAACGCTATGGGTCCTTCTATGACACTGTCTCGATCCCTTCGGTTCGTCACCCGGGTGGGGATCTGGGACGGTGGAGCAGTCCTGGTCACCTTGACCAATTATCCCAAAAACCGGCCGGAGCTTTCCAACTCGGTCGGTCCTCGGCTGCATGCATATTGTACTTCTTTAG
>CAZENC010000093.1:0-10172 GCA_964513115.1 uncultured Desulfobacteraceae bacterium
TGCTGGGACGTCCAGGGCATTCCGCCTTAATCCCCGAGCATTATATTCAATCCCTAGTTGGCGGGAATTCCCTCTGGGCAAATCTATTCGCCTCGGTCTCGGGTGCCCTTATGTATTTCGCTACGTTGACCGAGGTCCCGATTCTTCAAGGGCTAATAGGGGCCGGAATGGGCAAGGGGCCGGCCCTCAGCCTCCTGCTGGCCGGCCCGGCCCTGTCCCTTCCCAACATGCTGGTGATCGGCGGTGTGATGGGGGTTAAAAAGACGGCCGTCTTCTGTGGGATTATTGTGGTTTTATCCACCATCGCCGGGATGAGCTATGGCTGGATTGTAGGATAAATAAGGCTAAAGACTTATGGCGTAAGGCTCAAAGGGTGAAAAGGAGAAAGACGATATGTCACAGGACGATGTAACGCAGATCAGGATAGGGAACTCTGCCGTGGGCATTATAGGGCTCAAGGCCGTCATGGAGGACATGGCCGAGGAATATGGCGGCAGGCCGGATCTGGAAGTCCAGGAAGAACTTCTCAACCGTTTGTCTAAGAGAAACTATGTGTCCGAGAAAGTTCGAGGGGATTACGGCAAGGCCTTTTTGCGGGAATTCAAGAAATTGCTGGGGAAACCGTTTGAAGAGGAGACTCCGGAGGGAATTCAGATAAAGGTCCTGGGACCGGGGTGTGTTCAATGCGATCGGCTTGAGCAGGAACTCATGCAGGTCATGGCTGAAACCGGGATCATAGCCGATATAGAACACGTCCGGGATATCAAAGAGATCGGCAGATACGGCGTGATGGGAACGCCGGCCCTGCTCATTAATGGCCAGGTAAAGTCAGTGGGTAAGGTGCCGCCGAAATCAAAAATTATTGAATGGTTAAAAGAGGCAGAATAAGAAGAAGAGTATAAAAATAAAAGAGTATAAGGAAAAAAATTATGGAAATTAAAGTATTAGGACCTGGTTGTCCCAGGTGTGAAGCGACCAAAAAGAATGTGGAAGAAGCGCTTAACGAGGCAGGCCTGAGCGCCGATATTATAAAGGTGACCGATACCATGGAGATAGCAAAACACGGCGTCTTCGGCACTCCGGCTGTGGTTGTGGACGGCGAAGTCAAGAGCGTGGGCAAAATCCCTTCCAAAGATGAAATCAAAGGATGGATAGCCAACTAACCCGCCCATTACCTGCGCAACACGGGGTGCATGCCATGAAACATTCAGAAAACGAGATATATGACCTGGTCAGAGAAAAATATGCTGACAGTGTGGAAAAGGTGGTATTTTCGGCCTACATTCAGGCGGTCAAACCATTTGTGCAGAGGGTCACTCTCCGCTCAACCCGCTGAGGGAAGCACTACGGCAGGCTCCTGCTGTGGTTAGTTATATTCAGGAGAATCATATGACAAGATACAGTTGGATCTTTGGTGGATTGGTATACATTTTTATTTCATGTTTTTATGTCTTTCAGATTCATGCCGAAATATCCGGCAACCGGACTGTTGAACAGGCATACCCGGGACTTGCCTCCGGCATCCTCAAGGGGGCAAAGATAGTTGCAATGAAGAAAGGGACCTTGCTCGTATCCGAGGGTATTGAAATCAAGGAATCTTATCTAAAAGAGATGGTTAAAAAGGCCGATCCGAAAATCCAGGAGGAACTCAGGGAAAACCTGTTTTTCATCCTGGAACAAAAGACCATGAAAGCGGTGCTTGTCAAAGAGGCCAGATCATCCGGAGCTGTTACAAAGGCCCTTTCAGACACAGAAGCCATTCAGGTCTATTTGCAGCAAAAGTTTCGTGATGTTCAGGTGTCGGACGAGGAAGCAAAGGCATTCTATGACGCCAATAAGCCCGAGGTTGGAAGTCTACCCTTCGAGCAGGCGAAAGAGGCCATCCAGCAGGTCCTGGTTCCGCAAAAGAGACAGGATGCCTTTGATTCCTATCTCCAGGGGTTGGGCAGGAAAACGGATATTCGGGTCAACAGGGAATGGGTCAAGGCCCAGCATGCCCTTGCAAAGAATAACCCGGTTGACAGGGCCCGCATGTCGGGAAAACCTACGATGGTGGAATTCGGGGCCACGGGCTGCATCCCGTGTGAAATGATGCAACCCATCCTGGATAACCTCAGAAAGAAATACCTCGATAAACTCAACGTGGTTCTTGTGCACGTTCGCGAAACCCAGATCCTGGGTGCGCGTTTCGGTATCCAGGCGATTCCGGTTCAGGTCTTTTTTGACAAAAACGGCGAGGAGGTGTTTCGGCATGTGGGATTTTATGCAGAGGCGGAAGTCTTGAAGCAACTGGCAAACCTGGGAGTCGAGTGAATGAAAAAGCATGTGAAAACCATTTCCCTGGGTGTTCTTGCCCTTATAGGGCTCATAGGGATATTCTGGCCCCAGTTTTCCCAGACGCCCTCCGAGGCGACTTTCCCGGAAAGTCACGTTTCCGGCGAGATACCCGAAAAGGGTATGGCGACCATGGTGGATTTGGGTGCCAACGAATGTATCCCCTGTAAGATGATGGTGCCGGTCATGGAAAAGGTGGAGAAGAAGTACGAGGGGAAGGCCGCGATCATCTTTATCGATGTCTGGAAAAACAAGGAACCTGGCAAGCGGTTTGGCATCCGTGCAATCCCCACACAGATCTTCTTTGATAAAGATGGCAAGGAGATCTACCGCCATGAGGGATTCATGGGAGAAGCGGAGATCGACCGAATTTTTAGGAAAATGGGTGTGAGTTAGCCCTTACAAACAGGAGTGTTTGAATGCTCGAAAGCATCTTCTTGACCGTGAATGAATGGATTGCGGGCGGCACGATGATTGCGGCCCTGGGCTGTTTTTTGTGGGGCATGATCAGCGTGGTCTTCAGCCCCTGCCACCTGGCGTCCATCCCGCTTATAGTGGCCTACGTCGGCGGCCAGCAGACGATCCTGAAACCGAGAGAAGCAGGTTTCTATTCAGTGGCTTTCACCTCGGGCCTCTTTATCACGATTGCCCTTATTGGCATCATCTGTGCCTTCCTGGGCCGTATGCTGGGAGATGTGGGAAACTACTGGCAGATCCTTATCGGGTTTGTCCTGGTCTGGGTTGCTTTAGGCATGCTTGGCGTTGAAAAATGCTCCATGTCAGGGAGCCTGCTGTACCGTCTTAATTTAAGAGGTCCCTTCGGCGCATTCGGCCTTGGACTGGCCTATGGAATCCTTTCGGGCTCCTGTACCTTTGGCTTTATCGCTCCGATCCTTGCCATCATCACGGTTCAAAAGCAGGTTGCCGCGGGAATCCTTTTCATCCTGCTCTTTGCCGTCGGCCATTGTCTGCCTATCGTGGTGGCCGGAAGTTCGACCGCTGCGGTGAGGAGGGTCATGGAAAACAGCACCTGGCAGGGAGCGGGGAACTGGTTCCGAAAAGGGGCAGGCACACTTATTGTGCTCCTTGCCGCCTATTTTATTATCAATCCGTTTTTGTCTTCTTCATAAAAGGGAGGCGGACAAGATCCTGGAGTGCCTCAAGGGTGAGATCGCCAAGGGCGCAAAGGGGCCGGGAAGATTGCCCTCATTTAGAGGAGGAAAAGAGGATGAAGCTTCAGGAATACATGGAGCCGTCTCAATTTGATGTTTAGCATAAAAAAGGTGCCCATTGATGAGGAATGCTTTGGCAATGGAAACAGAAAGGATAGAAAAAGCCAGAGGTCTGGGTTTTTTTGAAAAGTACCTCTATGTCTGGGTGATTCTGTGTATTGTGGCGGGGATTATCCTTGGAAAAGTTGCCCCTGGTGTGGCGAAATCCCTGGATGGGCTGGCCATTTACGTGGGGGAAGCGCCGGTGGTTTCCATCCCTATTGCCATCTGCCTTTTTTTCATGATGTACCCCATCATGGTGAAGATAGATTTCGCTGAGGTCATCAAGGCCGGAAAAAGCGGCAAGCCCGTATTTTTAACCCTGTTCGTCAACTGGGCCATCAAACCCTTCACCATGTATGCCATCGCTTTATTCTTTCTCGGCACGGCTTTTTACGGCCTGATCGGACCGGAAGCCGTAGATCATGTTAAAATGCCCTTTGGCCTTGATCTGCCGCTGGGAGCTGTTCACGGTGCAGGCAAGGTGATAATGGCCAACGGGGTCAAGGTCCTGGAGGTGCCCCTATGGCGGAGCTACCTGGCAGGCTGCATACTTCTGGGTATTGCCCCCTGCACGGCTATGGTCCTGGTCTGGGGCTTTCTGGCTCGCGGCAACGACGGTCTCACTCTGGTGATGGTGGCCATCAACTCGCTGACCATGCTTGTCCTCTACGGGGTGCTGGGCGGATTCTTGCTGGGTGTAGGCAGACTTCCTGTTCCCTGGCAGGCCCTGGTGCTTTCCATCGGCATCTATGTGGCCCTTCCCCTGGGGGCCGGGTACATCTCCCGGAAGGCGATCATAAACGCCAAGGGGGAAGCTTGGTTCAAAGAGAAGTTCCTCCACATCCTGACTCCGATCACTATTATCGCGCTGCTGGTGACCTTGGTATTGCTGTTCAGCTTCAAAGGGGAGGTCATTATGGCCAATCCCCTGACGATCCTGTGGATTGCCATCCCGCTTTTTATACAGACCAACCTTATTTACTGGCTCGGTTACGGTCTGGCTCGATGGCTAAAACTTGAGTATCGAGACGCGGCTCCGGCAGCAATGATCGGCGCGTCCAACCACTTCGAGGTAGCCATTGCCACTGCCACCATGCTCTTTGGACTTTCATCCGGCGCCGCGTTGGCCACGGTCGTAGGGGTTCTTATAGAAGTCCCCGTTATGCTCATGCTGGTCAAGATATGCCTGAAAACCACCCACTGGTTTCGGTATGAAGCAGCGGCCGCTTAAACTTAGAGAGGAAATGTGACCTGAAGAACTTTGTTGCTACTGCTTGCGTGCTTCTATTCATCTTGGTGATCATCCCCTGATCTGCCTACCCAAAGGCCGATAAACAGGGACCGAGTCTTACTCTGAAAGAATGGGAATTTGACTTTGGAAAGGTCAAGAAGGGGGTCAACGATTTCACGGGAGAATGATACCGGAGGAGGACTCTTGCTTCCGGCTTTCGTCATCAGCCTTTTCTTTGATGGCATTCATATAGAAATCAAGACTGCGCTCCAGAAGAAACTCAATTACCGCATTTTTCTTCAAAATAGAGTCTTCCTCGCCCAAGGCCCCGGCAGCATCAAGGCATGCCCGTGACGAGTCTTCCTCGCCCAGCTTAAAAAAGATATAGGCCATCTCCTCAAACCTGTGTTTCAACAGGCCACGCTTTTCGTCATCAAAGAGCTTCTCCATGCACTTCTCTTTGATCTGCCTTGCCCTCTCTAATTTCTGGATTTCTGTAAGGACAATAGGACTATCATCCAGTTTCAGCATATCCTCCATAAATGGCCTCAGGGGCTCAAATTCAATAAACCATGATTCCATTAGTTTATGCTTGAATAGATTTATGAGCTGGGAATTTGTTAGGACAGCATCAGACACCGATACCTCTGATATGAAGTCGTGGATAACCGGACGATCAAGCAAAGCAATATCCTCCAGTAAAAGGGGTCTGAGCTCAAGGTAATCTGCGGGCCCATTTGAATGAAGTCTTATATGCTGGTGATAGGCTTTTTCAAGAATAGTGGCGGCATGCGTCAAAGAGGTCTCCACCAGGGGCCCTGTTTCCTTCGACAGGCTGTCTCTTATCTCTTTGATGCGCTTTTTACTGAAGGTGGCGTAAAAAAACTCCTGAAACCCCTTTTCGTCAGAAACCACCCCCGCCCCCATTTTCCGGCCCTTCATATCCCTTTCCATAAGAATCAAAACCGCCCGGGAGCCTACCATGTCTAAAACTGGCCCCGCATAGGCGATAGGCTTCTCTTTTGGGGGCGGCTTTAGGATATTTCCGGAACTTCCCCTTTCCGGATAAAACTCACCTACAGGAATACCCCTCTTCCTCAGTTTGAACGCTGCCCGCTTTATCGCCTTAAGTACCGGCTTTTCCTTGAATCGCTCACTGAGTGCCAGAAGCAATGAAACGGAAGGGCCCTCTGAAAGAGGCAATCGCTCGACAAGTATTTCGGCGAAGCGTGAATCTGGAATCTTGCGAACAATTTCGGAGGGCTCAATATCTTTGAAGTCACTAAGTAGGGTATTTAAAAGCTTTCCTTCATGGTCAGTCAAGGAATGAGGTGCCGATATCTTCTTCTTAGATTTCTTTTTGCGCTTCATGATCAGGCGGCCGTCTTTTCCTCAATAGCAACCTGATCACTAAAACCTGCTTCTTTCAGGTAAACATTAATGGTTTCGTCCGGGGCAGTATCCCACACGCCCCCCACATAATTGGCCATGATCGGTAATTCCCTGCAACTAGCTCCCCTGTCCACCAGGATGGCCAGCTCAATCTTTTTCGGTCTGCCATAGTCCATAAGTGCATCCATGGCGGCCCTTACGGTTCTTCCTGTAAAAAGAACATCATCCACCAAGACAATCGTCATATCATCAACGGAAAACGGTAATTCGGTTTTCCCAACTATTGGGGTAGGGCCGATTCTTGTCCAGTCATCCCGATACATGGTAATATCAAGAATTCCAATAGGTGGTACGGGCACGTTCTTAGAGGCGATAGCCTCCTGAAGCCGGTTTGCCAGGAAGGCTCCGCCGGTCCGGATACCTACCAATACCAAGTCTTTCATCGACTCATTCTTTTTAACAATCCCACGAGCAATCTCATTAATTTGCTCGGAAATATCCTTTTCTTCCAAAATAACCCTTTTTTCCATACGAACCCTTTTGGTAATATATGAACAAGCCGTTCAACTTAGCTTGCGAGATGTCTCTGACAAAAAAATTTTATTTTTAACTAATTAATTGTAATATGTCAATGAAATTGTGCCCTTAACCAAATTGACCGGGAGCCTTAATTTAAGCGATTTCTTGACTTTAACTCACTTTTGCATTACGGGGAAATTGTTTTATTGATTCAGTTCAGGAAAACCCAGATGATGAATTTGATATCAGAAAAAGCAATCATTGAGGAATTGAGCAAGAAGCTTGGCTACAGATTTAGAAAACCAGCATTGCTCATGCAGGCGTTTCGCCACGCCTCCTATGTAAACGAGCAGGGCGATTCGAATCTGGAAGATAATGAACGCCTGGAATTTTTAGGAGATGCTGTGTTGGACCTGGCGATCAGTCATTTTCTTATGGAACTCTTTAAAGATGCAGAAGAAGGAATTTTGTCAAAATACAGGGCAATGGTGGTAGATAAGGCCGGGCTTTACGAGATGGCCTTAAAAATGAAATTGGGTGACTATCTCATGTTGGGTAAGGGAGAAGAGCAAAGCCGCGGCAGAGAAAAACCTTCCATACTGGCAAATACCACCGAAGCCCTTATCGGAGCGCTGTATCTTGACGCAGGATTTGATAATACAATGGATATCATTGGAAGATTGTTTTCATCCCTGCTTGAAAAAATCGCAGCCAAGGAGACCGTTTATGATTTCAAGAGCTCTCTGCAGGAATACACTCAACAAACATACAAGGCGCTCCCGGAATACCGCCTGGAGGAAGAGTTCGGACCGGCCCACGACAAAACTTTTAAAGTAGTATTGGCTTTAAGCGGCGTAGTCTTGGCCGAAGGTATAGGTAAAAACAAAAAAGAAGCCGAACAAAGTGCAGCCAAGGAGGCCTTTTTTTGTCTAAAGGAAGACCCAAACATTTGATTGTGCCTATCTTCATCCCGAATCAGGGATGCCCGCATCGATGCATTTTCTGCGAGCAGGAAAGAATTACCTCACAAGTCGGCCAGTCTGTTGACGGAAAACATGTAAAAAAAATCCTTGATAAATCAATCCGCACAAATTATTTCAACAGGCTGGCCAATCCAGAAGTTGCCTTTTTTGGTGGCACCTTTACAAAACTTCCTACTGGCCGGATAAGAGAACTCCTTGAAGCGGTCAACCCTTACATTAGAAAAGGCCTTTTTCATTCTATCAGGGTCTCCACACGTCCGGATGCGCTTGATGAAGAGCGTCTTGAATTGATGAAAAGTTATGGAGTACTTACCGTGGAGTTGGGTGCTCAATCCATGGACAACAAGGTCCTTTCACTGTCTAAAAGAGGACATACTGCTGAGGATACAGTCAATGCAGTCGAGATCCTTAGGGAAAAGAAATTCAGGGTAGGGATTCAGCTTATGCCCGGCCTTCCGGGCGATTCTGAAAAAAAAATTCACTCAACGATTACTGAGGTCATAAAACTCCACCCGGACATGGTCCGATTATATCCGACTCTGGTTATTCAGGGGACAGAGCTTGCCCGCTTGCACAGTGAAGGCCGATACCGGCCGATGCCCCTTGAGAAGGCTGTAAGTATATGTATTGAAAGCTGTACTCGATTGGAAGCCAAGGATATCCCTGTTATCAGGATCGGACTTATGAGCTCTCCTTCGCTTCTTGAAAAAGACCAGATAGTGGCAGGTCCCTGGCATCCTGCTTTTGGATTCCTGGTTCGTACAGGCATACATCAAAAAGGCATTGAACAGGATCTGCCAAGGCCCGGCGAGGCGTCAAAGATCAAGATCCGTGCCCCGAAGAGGGAAATCCCCCTGCTTAGGGGATATAAAAATCTGGGGCTTGAGTGGATTGAGCGCAAGACTGGCGCTAGGATTAACGGCATAGAGACCGATGATTCCATTCTTCCCGGACGGGTGATAATCGAAAAGTTATGAACTTTCTCTCAGGATTCATAGCAATCGTTGGCCCCCCGAATGTGGGGAAATCCACGCTCTTAAATCGAATCTTGGGTTCAAAATTGGCCATCGTTTCCCCTAAACCCCAGACTACCCGAAATCGCATTCTTGGCGTTCTTCACGGAGATGGCTATCAAATGGTGTTCATTGATACGCCGGGCATCCACAAAACGCGAACTGCTCTACACAGAAGCATGGTCAAATCAGCGCTCGCGACCTTCCAGGAAGTGGATATCATACTTTTTATGATCGAGATGGGCTATCCTGATGACCCCGGGATCCCAACTATCGTCGGCAATATACATGGAATAACAAAGCCTTGTATACTGGTGATTAACAAGATCGATACCGGTTCAAAGGAACAACTTCTACCGATCATGGACAAATACAGAAAATTACATCCTTTTGACTCCATTATTGCTATTTCCGCCCTTACCGGTGATGGCATGGACACGCTTATTTATGAACTAAGATCGAATTTGACGCCAGGGCCCCAGTTTTTTCCTGAGGATATGAGTACGGAACTTTCAGAATCTTTTCTCACTTCAGAAATCATCCGCGAAAAAATATTTAGGTTAACGAGAAATGAAATACCCTATTCGTGCGCTGTTACAATGGACAAAATGGAGGAGGTAGAGGGCAAAAATCTACTTTCCATTGGAGCCAGGATTCATGTAGAGACAGATTCACAGAAGGGCATCCTTATTGGAAAGAATGGCAGAATGATTAAGGCCATCAGTCGTTCAGCCAGGCTGGAGTTGGAAAAAATATTCGGGATGCGGGTATATCTGGATCTCAAGGTAAGGGTAGAGAAGAATTGGACAAGAGACACCAGGGCCTTAGGGCGTTTAGGTTATTGACGGACTCGTAAAAAGTACGTCAACAGGCCGAGGGCGGATAAGCCCCGGCCTGAGGTGAGGGTGGAACCATTTGAATTTACTTCAAATGGCGGGGGAGGGGACGCCCTTCCCCGCCGAGTAAAAAGGCGCAAACCGACTTTTTACGAGGGTATCGGTTATTTGATTACAAAAAAATAACCGCTCTTTTGAGCGGTTATTTTTTTAGGAGGAAAGAGTAATTTGTTTGCTGGTATATTGAGTTTGCAAGATGCTTGCCAAAAATAGATATTTTTCTCCGTTACCACATAACTTATTGTTTAAACACATGTTTTTTGTCATTCAGCATTTTTCGTTTTCTACCCCGGATTGCCCAAAAAGTACAAAACTTTGTACCAGAAAATAGTCAGATCAAAGGCTTATTGCGTAAACAGCTTAAATTATTCATAAAATATTAGTACAAAATATTGTACCGAAAAAATCCCTGGCAGCAACAAAACCATATAACTATCTCACATCATTACAAAATAACAGGTGCAAAATTTTTTACCCCTAAACTACTATGCTATACTTCTTCATCTTATGCTGGATTAAACTTTTAGTAA
>CAZENC010000094.1:0-10154 GCA_964513115.1 uncultured Desulfobacteraceae bacterium
GACCAATGCAGGAAAGGCCGTGGAACAGGCAGTTGATGAGGGCGTACAATTCCTGGTATCCAGACTGGAGAGTATCCCCTGGTCGGGGACCGTTGTCCTGGCCAAAGGGGACAAGGTTTATATCAACAGGGGCGAAAGGGAAGGAGTCAGCACGGGCCAGACATTTAATGTCGGTAAGGCTGAAAGCTTAAGAGATCCCGACTCCGGCGAGGTCCTTGACCAGAGCATGGAAACCATTGGGACTATTCAGGTGGTGAAGCTCAAGAAAAAACTGTCCATTTGCACGGTTGTAAGTGGCAGCGGCATACAAAGAGGGATGACTGTCCTTCCCGTACAATAATTTTCGGAATCGAAAGTGTATGGCATAAACACTTTTCCCATAACCTGCTTCAGGGGTTCTCAATTGATCAATACAAAAATATATAAGTGCCTGATTGCGACACTTGTGTTTATGTTCCTACTTCCTTTATCCCTTCCTTTCGCTGCCGCTCAGGACGAAGGGTCCAAAGAGGTCATTTCCGTGGGTGTAGCCGACGGTAAATCAGCCCGGGCGCGGGACGAGGCCTTAAATGACGCCCTGCGAAAGGCCGTTGAGCAGGGTGTGGGAACATATGTCACCACTGAATTGACGGTTGAGCAACAGAGACTGGTTGAGGACCGCATCTACACAGAAAGCCGCGGATACATCCAGAGCTACAAAGTCATCCATGAGGGTGAAACAGAGGGCCTCTATGAGGTAAAGATATCCGCCCTGGTGAAAATGGGAAAACTGGCAGGTGATCTTCAATCAATTGGGCTTATAATCCGAAAGAAGCAAAACCCCAGGGTCATGGTAGTGATATACAGCGCTGAGACGAACAGCTCCTTTGTAGGAGTGGCCCTTGAAGGCAATCGCAATGCTGAAAACCAGTTAGAAAGCAGCCTGATCGAAAAGGGATTTCAACTTGTTGACGCAGGTCAGGTCGACCGGAAAAAACAACTGGAAACCCTTCTCTTAAAGGGAGACCCTTCAAGGGCCGGCAAAATTGCCCGAGATTACGGGGCGGAAATCCTGGTCCAAGGAGAAGTGCGACGGACATTTGTGGATCAGCGAACGATATTTGGAAGGGCTACGCGCTTTTTCTCAAATGAAATCCGTCTCAAGGCCCTTGAAACAGATACCGGGAAAGTACTCTTTTCTGGATACAAGACGCGTCCCGCTTCCGGGGCCGAAGCCCTGCTTCCACTGCAAGAGGCAACCAGCGATTTGGCGGAAGAAATGGTTGCAGGCATACTCAAGCAATGGAGAAAGGATGTTTTTCAGGCAGGCACCTATCAGCTGAACATCTCAAAGGCAACGTACAGTAAACTTTCGAAGTTTAAACAGGGTCTGTTAAAAATTCGCGGTCTGCAGGATATACAGACACGGAGCTACCAGTCTGGGCATGCCCTTCTTGAGATAAAATATCAGGGACCCTTAGAGCAACTGGCTGAGAAAATCAGTCAGATGAAACATCTTTCAGTTGAAGTTGTTGGTTTGCAATCCAATTCACTAGACCTTAAGTTCGGCAATTGACCACCTAAGGTTTGATGGACTCGTAAAAAGTCCATCAAACCCGCGTAGCGGGAGGGCAGGGGTGGAACCATTTGAATTTACTTCAAATGGCGGGGAAAGGGCACCCTTTCCCCGCCGAGTAAAAAGGCGCGAGGCGACTTTTTGCGAGGTTATCAAGGTTTAAGATCTCAAAATCAATTCATGAAACGTACCTTTCTTCTAATTCTAATAATCTTCGTGTTCACATCCCCTGTCTGGGCTTCTGATAGAGGATTTTTATCATATATCGAACAGGTTCCCAATGGAAAAATTGACTGGAACAAAGGATATTTCTACGGCATCGGTCTCGGCTACCCGCACCTAAATGACGGCTCGAAGGCAAAGGCCTTAAGGGTGGCCCAGGCCGGAGCATTGAGTGCCATCCTCCAGGTCGCCTCACAAGTAAGGGTTGATGATCGTAGCTTAATAAGAGACCTGGCAAGGGAAAAACTAATCATCCAGATCAAGGGACTTGTCCGGTACGAACCTTATGAAAGAGAGTTTGTCAAGAAAGGGTCTCATCCCTTTTATAGGGTAACCTACAGGGCCCCTTTGAACGGTGTGGAGGGTTTGACCAGCCGTTTGCTTAACCAGTTAAGAACTCGGGCCTCGTCCTGGAAAGATCTGCCCGAACCGGGCCGCCTTAGTGATGATGATTCTTCACTCCCCTGGCTCGTGCTGGATGCCCGCGGACTTGAAAAACAGACCCGCGTCCAGCCGGCTATTTTCCCCAAAATCGTCACGGACAAAGGAGAAACAGTTTACGAAGTAAAAAAAGTTGACGAAGGAGCCCTTAAGAAAAGGGGTATGGCCAGGTATGTCGTGTCTGACGAAAGTCGCGACGAACTGGCCTCATGGCCGGCTCAAACCCCCTGGAATTGGTTTTTAGATCTTGTATCTCCTGATGCGGCACAGGCACAGGAAAGGCAAAAAAGGAAAAGACGCGGAAAATACATTGTCAAAGACATACAGGCAGTTCAAGGCCTGATGAAAACCAACGTGGTCATAAGTGAAAGCGATGCCAAAAGCATTCGCGAAGAAGATGCTTCCAATCAGATCTTGAAAGAATGCCGCGTCATTGTCATTGCATCCAGTTCCCTCGGGGGTATAGAAGGAAAAGCTTTTCAATACCTTGCTCTGGGCCGTTAGCCTATGGAGCCTAAAAAGAAACTATATCGAGCGCACCTCATCTACTCTCTCCTGTTCACCCTCCTCTTTATGACGGCTGTTTCCTTTCTCTATGGATTCCATTCTTTGGAAAGAGCAGACCTGTTCCTCCATGACCTGCACTTCAAATGGCGCGGGCCAAAACCCGCTTCCGGCAGGGTCGTGCTGGTCCTCATGGATCAGAAAAGTGCCGTTCAACTAAAAAGAGAAAAGGGGACCTGGTCAAGACGCCATATGGTACAGGCCCTTAAAAACCTCTGCCGGGCCGGTACCGAGATTATAGGAATGGATCTGGTGCTATTTGCCCCGGGCCGCGACAAAGGGGAAGACCTTGAGCTGGCAGCGGCCATTTCTCATTGCAACAATGTTGTTCTGGCCAAATTCGTCTCTGTCGATGGCAGGGGCGAGGTAGTTCCACTCCCCATTTTCCAGGAAGCCATGATCGGGGATGGCTTCATAAATATGTTTCCTGATAAAGACGATATATTAAGAAAAATACCTTTTTTGAGTATCAAACCTTTGAAGCAGGGGGTCCTTATCTCACCCAGTTTTTCCCTTGAACTTGCAAGAACCTATCTTAATCTTGACTTTGTGTTTGATTTTTCAGGCAAGGACCATATGCTCCTTGGAGCCGAAGACCAGCAACAGTTGAGACTTCCCTACCCGGACCTCAGGATCGATTTCTTAGGGTCTGATGAATCTTTTCGCAGAATCTCCTTCTCGGATATTGTCAACAATAAGTTTCCACCCGAAAGCGTAAAAGGGAAAATCGTACTCATAGGAAGCAGTCTTGCAACCGACAAAGACTTTTTTACCACGCCCTTATCCGGCTACAAGGGAAGAGAAACTCAATATGAGGAAAAATTCGCCAAGATTATAAAGGAGGACCTCGGTCCCAAGACAGTGGGGGTTGCATGTCATGCCCACGCAATTGAAACAATACTGGGTCAGAAATTCATTCATAAGGCCCCGGGAACATATGTGTATGTCCTGATAATACTTCTCGGACTTTCCGGACTCATCTTTTACCCGCAAAGACCCGGAGCCCTGTGGGGTGCAGTTATTCTTTTAGTCGGCGAGGGTGTTTTTCTGGGTGCCTCACACCTGGTCTTTGTTAGGCAACTTATATGGGTGGAAGCGGTCCCTCCCATGCTCATCCTTTTTGTTCAATTTGTTAGCGGTATCGCGCTGCAGCGCTCTTACAGCAAGAAAAAGACGCAGTTCGTAACCAGCCTCTTCGGCAAGTATGTCTCACCCAGCGTGGTTGATGACATCTTGAAAGGGCAGGAAGGCATCACCCTGGATGGTCGTTCCCAAGAGGTGACTGTCCTGTTTTCCGATCTCAGAAGTTTCACAACACTTTCCGAAAGCCTGAGTCCTCGTGAGACAGGGCTTCTTCTGAACACCTATTTTGATACGATGATTCCCATTGTTTTCGATCATCAGGGGACCCTTGACAAACTTATAGGGGATGCGATCATGGCCTTTTTTGGCGCACCGGGAACCCTTCAAAACCATCCTGTAAAGGCAGCCCAAACCGCCCTTAGCATGGTTGAAAAGCTTAAGACTCTAAGGATGGACAGAAACGACATAAGAGGCATTGACAGACTTGACGTGGGAATAGGTTTGAACACCGGCCAGGTAATTGTCGGTAACCTGGGAAGTCAAAGATTTATGGATTATACGGTGATCGGGGATACCGTCAACTTGGGATCGAGACTTGAGGGGCTCAACAAAACTTACGGAACATCCATCATAATAAGCCGGGCAACCGCCGAGAAACTGGACAAAGGGTTTGTGCTAAGAGAACTGGACAAGGTCATGGTAAAGGGCAAGGAGGATGCGGTCACGATCTTTGAACTGATGGGACTTGAGGATAACATTGAAGCAAAAAAACTGGAATTGGTTGACAGATTCACCTCTGCAATTACCTACTATAGGAACAGGGAATGGGATCAGGCACAGGATGCTTTCAAAAAAACCCTGGACCTTTACCATGAAGACAAAACTTCGCATCTCTATCTGGACAGAATAAGTTCTTTCCGTGAAAACCCGCCGCCGCCCGAATGGGACGGTGTCACCGTATTTACTACCAAATAGAGACTCGTCGCCCAAAGGACGGGACTTTGAGGGAACTCTCCATAGGGATACGTTAGTCGGTTCTTTGTTCAACGTACAAATTCGAAGCACGAAATTCGAAAATCGAAACGATAATAAATTACCAAAAGCCAAATGACAAAAATTCAGTTGAGAGGAACTCAGTTTCGAGCCTGTGATACGCACGGATTGTTTCTGTCATTGGAACATTACTCCATCCACAGAACGTTTTCTTTACAATGAAGACTAAGACTATACTCATAACCGGCTCAACGGACGGGATAGGAAAACAGACCGCCCTTGACCTGGCACAAACCGGTGCAACCATACTCCTGCACGGGAGAAATCCGGCCCGGGGTGAAAGGGTTTTGCATGAGATCCAAAATGCAACAGAAAACGGTCGGTTAGAAATCTTTATCGCTGATCTGGCATCCCTGAAACAGGTCCGCAGTCTGGCTGAACAGGTCCATCAAAAACACAATACCCTGGACGTACTCATCAACAATGCAGGGGTCTATGAAAACACTCGCCAAACCACTCAAGACGGCTTTGAGATGACCTTTGCGGTCAACCATCTGGCACCGTTTCTCCTTACCCTCCTGCTGCTTGACTTATTGAAAAGAGGCGCTCCCAGCCGGATCATTAACGTGACCTCTATGTCCCATGCCTCGTCCATAGACTTTGAAAACCTTCAGGGAGAAAAGCATTTCAGTGGATACGAAGCCTATTCACTTTCCAAGCTGTGTAATATTCTCTTCACATACAAACTCGCACGCAAGCTTGAAGGAACCGGCGTCACCGCTAATTGCCTTCATCCAGGTGTGATCAGCACAAAACTCTTGAAAACGGGCTGGGGAATGGGAGGAAGCCCCGTAACCCAAGGCTCTAAAAACTCGGCCTACCTTGCCACCGCCCCGGAACTGGACAATGTTACCGGAAAATACTTCATGAACAGAAAACAGAAAAAATCATCAGGCATTTCCTATGATCCTGAAACCCAAACAAAGCTATGGCAAATCAGTAAACAACTGACCGGGCTTGTTTTTGAAGATGTATGAGTAGAAAACAGGCATACTTCCCCTTTCACCGGATTCCATCCTTGGCGAAAAGTGCGGCTCTGCTGAAGCGGATACGAGGTTCTTCACAAAGCCTGAGTCCAGCGTTTTGAGCCTCATTAATTAGCTTTTTGAAAAACTTCGATGAGACGTGAATTCTCGGCTCGGCTAACAATAGCATGCTCTCACTCCCGAGGCAGGAATGTACCTGTTCAAAGAAGGCATTTGGCCTCCGGACCTCATGGACCATCCAAAAGGCCAGGGCGAAATTGACGTTTTTGTGGTCGCCTATGCCCTCAGGCTCGCACAGATATGTGCGGATTCGATGGTTCACACCTGCCTTCTCAGCACGCCTCTGAACCACCTCCAGCATCTCCTGCTGGATGTCCACGGAGATCACCAACCCATCATCTCCCACCAGCCCGGCCATGCCGATAGAGAAAAAGCCCATGCCGCATCCGGCATCCATGACAGTCATACCCGGCCTGATATAAGGGGATAGGACCTTTTCGGGCCTGTGAATCATGCTTCGTAATCGGTTGTCAAATGTGTAGGCGAGCCACCACGGACAGACATGAGACATTTTTGAAAACCCCCTTCCAGTTTTGCTTCCAAGAAACAACTTAAATAATTTAGCCAAGCTTTGTGTCTCGGAAAAGCAAGTTTAAAATCCCAAATTCGAATATCTAATATCAAAATCCCTGGCCCAGACCTGTTATATAAGAAATTGGTTCCAAATCTTTCCTTTGGTTGCACAAAAGAAATAATAGCCAGTGCCCATTAAGTCGCGCCTCCCGATCCCGTGCCGATCTCGGGACGGGGAGGGCAGGCCGAAACAAATCCGAATATCAAATATTTAAATGACAAAAACAAGGAAAATGGAGGCACAAAGGACAAGGCATTTTGTTTAGAACATTTGAATTTTGTCATTAGATATTGTTTCGAATTTCGTGCTTCGGATTTCGAATTTTTAACCGAAAAACGATGGCTTCGGTCAATCAGAACTTAGATCTCGGTCACCTTCTTGTGCTCAAGCACGAACCGGCATTGTGAAGCACCGTCTGCGATTCTGTTATGCCGCCCGTTCCGGTGGAAAACCACTTCCTCCGGCAGATAGCTGCTGAAGATGGCATTGTCCGTTGCGCACATGAATTTTGTTAGCTCGGGCGCACCTATGCTGGAAAAGAACTCATGAAACATGCAATTCTTTACACGAAAGGCATATCTTTTTCCGCTTTGCTCTTCAATCTCCATCCGGTTCCACCGTGTAGGCCCTTCCCGGTTGGTGCGCTGCTGGTACTTTATGAGATTCTCAAAGGTGCGCCCGGCTTCCACGGACCTGAAGTTTCCCTGTTGAACGGCCAGGGCAATGGGAAGGACTACGGCCCTCATAATCTCATATGCCTTTTCCTGACCCAACCGCTCTTTCAACCTGATATACAACCAGCCCTGTAAAGCCACGGTTTTTATAAAATCCTCCGGCAGATCCTTTGATATTCTCCTTTTGAACGAGGGCATTGTCAGTACTGTCCCGAGCAAAAAGAGTAATGGACGCTTGATGTATCCCTTTAGAATCCCATACGCAATGGGCAGCACGAACGGCCTGGCAGGATTTTCCGTATCCGTCTTAAGCATGTTTTTCTCCTTTGCTTTCTGCTCTATTATTTTTTATTTATTTTAATAGGTTATGGCGATCATGCCATCACATTAATACGTGTTTTAAAACATAATATGAGTTCATATTCATATTGTCAAGTTAAAAACGTGACATCATGTTCATATTTTTTCATTGACTTTCAATGCTGCAATGGAGAATATGGCCAAAAAGACAACTAAGGAGGCCTACATTGCCGCAGACACAGAAAACGGGTGTGAGGGAACCGGTTCAGCAAAGGGGAAAAGAGAAGAAGGCAGGAATAATCACGGCGGCTCGCAAGCTGCTGAACAGCTTGGACTATGAGACCGTTACAACTAACAGGATCGCCGGGGAAGCCGGCGTCTCCGTGGGCACCTTCTATTCCTATTTCAAGGACAAGCGGGACGTGTTCCTGGAAGTGATCACGCAGTATTCAGAGGACGTCTTCGGCGAGTTGATTGCCAACATTCGGGAGATGAAAGCGGGCCCCGTAAAACTGGAGGAGGTGGTGCGCCGCCTGATCCTGGTGGCCAAGAAAAGACATGATCATGAAAAGGGCCTCCATAAACATATGCTGGTGCAGTCCATCCGGGACCCCGAGATCCGGGAACTCGCACTCATGGAAGAGGGCCGGGCAGATTCCCTGATAAGAGAGATTCTTGACCAATACACGGATCAGATCGAAGTGAAAGACGTGGATGCCGCCATCTTCCTGGTGACGACCTGCGTGGAAGAGATGATACACCACCTGATTCTTTACGGAAGCGAAATCCCCGAGGAGAGGGTGTTCGAAGAGTTGGCCCGCATGGTGTACAGGTATCTGGCAAGGCCTTGAAGCTTAAAGAATATGTTCCTTACTCAGACTAAGATTCTATCAATAGCAGAGGCCTATATTTTCACGGACTCTTCTGATAAACTATTTGTGTCATACAATTATTCACAAGGAAAAAGGAGGGTCGGATATGCCTATATTCATGATGTTTGGAAAATATTCCCCAGAGGCATTAGAGGGAATCAGTTCCGATAGAACGGACAAAGCTGTTGAATTGATAAAAAAGAATGGTGGAAAGGTTATATCGATGTACGCTGTGATGGGAGAACACGACCTTGTACTGACCTTGGATTTCCCTGATGCCGAAAAGGCCTTCGCCACATCCGTTGCGTTAAACAAGCTGACGGGAATCTCCTTTACAACATCACCTGTGGTGGAAGTCGAAAAATTTGATAAGTTAGTGGGCGAGGCAAAAGATATTTAATCCATGACTCGCCCAAAAATCCATTTAGGATTATCCTCTCTTACGATTTCTTTTTGTGGCAACCACTGCACTTTCTGAAGGGTGCGTCATCGGATATACCCTCTTTTTTCAATTCCCTGTGACAGCCTTTGCAGTTTTTGTGAAAGGCAAGCCTGAGATTTTTGACATCTCCTTTACTTTTTATTGGATCATGGCATGACGCGCATTTCTTAACCGGATCACCTCCTTCCCAGACGTTTTTGCCGTCTTTATAGACATGGTGACATTTATTGCAGGCGATTTCAAAATCTGCCATATGCATTTCATGTTCAAAAGGGACCGGTCCTTTCCGATCGGATTTGTATACACCCTGATCAATTTCTATGAACGCCGGCATTTCATCGGCAACGAGAACACCAAATGTAAAGGAAAAGAAGAAACAGGCTAAAAGAAACGCAATGGCTATTACTGGCTTTTTTGTTTTCATGTTATACCCCGTAAAATTTATGTCACAAGTCATAATAATGAAGCTCCCCGTAGCAAGCTGCGGGGTATTCTCGCGATGGCGAATAAAAATGTAGTTTAGAGATTTAGATGTCGCTTGGTATTTAGACCATCAAAAAGAAATAATTTTATTTTTAATAGCGCGTATTTTACCTTTTCCGGCCTCCATGCTCCGACATTTTCGCTCAGCCTTTATCCCACATTCTACCTCTGCCGTCTGTCATCCCCTCTCTGTTGCCCGTTATTAGACTTTTGCATGCGGTCCTCAGACAGCCCTCCTCTGTTCCCTGATTTCTGGACATTGTCCATTGAACGCTGTCCCCTGACCTCTGACTTCTGCCCTCTATCTTCCGACTTCTGAGACTTGTCCCGTGAGCGCGACAAATCATATTCTCTCTGCAGGGGCTCAACATTGGGGTTTGGTTTCGGCGCCTTGTACCGAGCGGGCGGGGCTTTTTTTAGACCGGCTTTTTCGTTTGACCTGTCCATAATCGGGGATCTGGAGAATTTATCCTTGTTCGGCTCTGGTTTTTTTGGAGCCTTTTCCTCCAGCATATTCTGCCGTTGGGTCTCTCGACTCTGACGTTCCTTTTGATATGTGAGAACCTCTTTCCCCCGTTGCGAAAATTCTCTTCTCTCTTTTTCGCTCAGGGGTTTGAAGTGGTAGACACTGGCCTTGGTTTTCCCGGCACGGTCGAGCGGCGTTACAAAGTTGATCCGTTTGGGTCCTGACGCTCTGACCTTCTTGTCTGGCACTGTTCGATGATCAAAGCTCCGGAGCGGTCGTAACTCTTCGTGTTCTCGACGCTCACGAAATTTTGTCTGCAAACGCTTCTCCCACTTGTGATCGTTCCGATGTTTCCAGCGTTGATGGGCATAGATGGGAT
>CAZENC010000095.1:0-10139 GCA_964513115.1 uncultured Desulfobacteraceae bacterium
GAATTGCTTTTGGGAGTGCCGGGTCTTATTGTTTGGCAGATTGCAGAAGGAAGGCAGTTGTGGCTAAGATGCCGGAACGTCCTCGGGAACTCATCTCAAGGTAAATGAAGTGAAACCTTCTGCAGCTCAGACATGAATCAAGTTATGCTCGATATTGCTAATATAAAGGATTGATCCATGAGTGTGCCTCTTATTCAGCAGTTCAAGATAGCACGCTATATCATGGTTCAGCTATTGAGAAAGAAGCTGCGCTACCCTCTGGTGCTTATGCTGGAACCCTTGTTTCGGTGTAACTTGGCCTGTGTCGGGTGCGGGAAGATAGATTATCCGGAGGAGATTCTTGACCAGCGGCTCAGTGTGAATGAGTGTCTTTCTGCCGTGGATGAATGTGGTGTGCCAGTGGTATCCGTTGCAGGTGGCGAGCCTTTACTCCACGAAAATATGCCACAGATCGTCGAGGGGATAATAAAACGGAAAAAGTTTGTCTATCTTTGTACCAACGGGCTTTTACTTAAAAACCAGATTGATAAATATGAGCCGTCGCCCTATTTTACGTTTTCAGTACACCTTGACGGTAGTCGCGAACGGCACGATGCATCAGTTTGCCGAGAAGGGGTATTTGATGTGGCTGTGGATGGCATTCAGCATGCCCTTGCAGAGGGGTTCCGTGTCACAATCAATTGCACTCTTTATGAAGGTGTAACCGCTGAAGAGATGGCGGCCTTTTTCGAATTCATTTCAGGGCTGGGGGTTGAAGGAATTACCTTAACTTCCGGGTTCAGCTATGAGACAGTCGCCTGCAGCGAGGTGTTTTTAAAACGTACCGTCGGCAAACAACTCTTCCGGGAGATATTTGAACTTGGCAAAGGGCGCGGGTGGAAGTTTAACCATACCTCCCTTTACCTTGATTTTCTGGCCGGCAATCAAACATATCAATGTACTCCCTGGGGTAACCCTACCCGTAATATATTCGGATGGCAGAGACCGTGTTACTTGTTAAACGAGGGTTATGCCGCAAGTTTAAGGGAACTCATCGAAGAGACCGATTGGGAGGAATATGGACTGGGTCACAATCCTAAATGTGCGAACTGCATGCTTCACAGCGGATTTGAGACGACAGCAGTAACAGACGTGTTTGCCCATCCCATCAAGGCCATCAGAGTGTCATTTATTGGCCCCCGTACCAATGGCCCTCTGGCCCCTGATTTAGCCTTGGTTGACGGTGAACCTGTTGGAGGATCCCGGTCGGTGCTGGTAGATCAATAATGCTATAGGCTCTAAACGATAGATATCAGTTCACGGGGGTCTGGGATCAGGGCTCTGAGCCGGTTTAAGGAAAAAACATGAAATTAAGATCTATATTGTTGGCGATTGCATTCATGTCTGTTCTTGTGCCGATAACTTCGGCGGAGATCGATGCCCCGACACAGGTGGTCGAAAAGCTCCATGCCTCGCTTTTGACAGTCATGAAAGAGGCGGAGAAACTGGGATATCAAGGTCGGTATGACCGTCTTAAAAATGTTATAACTGCCGCCTTTGATTTCCCCTTTATAGCGAGGGTAGTTGTGGGCAGATACTGGCAAGGTTTCAGTAATGAGGAGAAGGCGAAATTTGTGGACACCTTTAGCAGGTTAAGTATCGCTACATATGCCGGCCGCTTTAATGGATATTCCGGTGAGCGTTTCAAGGTGGTCTCATCAAAGGCGACCCGGCGAGGTCGTATTGTAGTGAGAAGCATTCTGATCAAACCCGAAGGTGATGAGATCAATCTGGACTATATCCTTCACAAGAGTGGAAATCAGTGGAATATAATCAATGTCGTTGCCAACGGAGTTAGCGATCTGTCACTGAAGCGCACAGATTACACCGCCTTTCTCAAAAAGAAAGGGTTTAACAGTTTCATTGATAAGCTAAACGAGAAGATCTCATGTTATGCGGAGTAGCATGTTGTCAGCTGCAAATTATTAATTGATGACGTCCGGGTTAAGCGGTTGGATGTGCTACGCAATTAAGGTTTTTCTTTTGTGTTGCCTTCTGTGAAGGTATTTGGTATAAGGCATTAATTTTGCCGAAAAAACCAGCCGCTATGGCCATGAATATGAAACTCATTCAGGCATGTTCCTAATGAATTTAAAAGGACACATTACGAGACATAACAGGTGATAACTTCTTTCGATAAACAGCTTGATCGCTCTATAGCTAGGGCCAGCCATTTCCTCATGAAGCACCAGCATCCAGATGGATACTGGTGCTTTGAATTAGAGGCCGATTGCACAATTCCTGCCGAGTACATCCTTATGATGCACTTTATGGGCGAGATTGATGAGCACGTTGAGACCAAAATAGCAGCTTATTTGCGCGCTCACCAGTGTGAGGACGGTGGCTGGAATCTTTTTTACGGCGGAGACTCTGAAATTAGTTGTTCGGTAAAGGCGTATTATGCCTTGAAGTTGGCTGGGGACAGTCCGGATGCATCCCACATGGTGAAGGCAAGGGAATGGATCATAGCCAACGGGGGTGCATCCCATGTCAATATGTTAACTCGATATACCCTTGCGCTTTTTGGTCAGATTTCTTGGGTCAGTGTGCCTTTTCTGCCCGTAGAAATTATGCTTATGCCCAGGTGGTTTCCCTTTCATTTCGACAAGGTATCCTATTGGTCGCGTACTGTAATGATTCCACTGTCAGTCTTATATACTCTTAAGCCGAAGGCCAAGAATCCACAGCGGATTCATATCCGTGAACTATTCACCACGCCGACGGAGCAGGAAAAGGCTTGCTTTCCTTTTCGTTCCCGTTTTAACCGGGCAATCCTCGTTCTGGAGAGAACAGGTCGTAATCTTGAGCCGTTCATTCCAAGAACGATACGCAGGCATGCCCTGAAGAAGGCCAAAGAGTGGATATTGAAACGCCTTAACGGCACAGACGGCCTTGGCGCCATTTTCCCTGCAATGGTCAATGCCTTGGAGGCGTTAGCCAGTCTGGGATACCCTGAGGATCATCCTTATCGAGTAAGCGCAAAGAAGGCCATCGACAATCTCCTCGTCGTGGGTGAAGAATCAGCTTACTGCCAGCCGTGCTTATCGCCTGTTTGGGATACCGCCCTGAGCAGCTTGTCCTTGCTTGAGGCCGTTGATGGCACGGGCAGGGAGCAAATATTTAAGGCTTTGGACTGGCTTAAAGACCGGCAGGTGCTTGACGGAAATGGTGACTGGCGAAGGGCCCGGCCGGATCTGAAAGCAGGAGGGTGGCCCTTCCAGTTCAGGAACGAACATTACACAGATCTTGACGACACCGCTGTGGTTGCCTGGGCCATGCATCGCGCGCACCGTGAAAGGTACCGGGAAGCGATACGCCGCGCTGCTGACTGGATTTGTGGTATGCAGTCAAAAAACGGCGGGTTTGCCTCTTTTGATGTTGATAATACTCATCATTATCTCAACGATATCCCCTTTGCTGATCACGGGGCGCTTATCGATCCGCCGACCAGCGATGTGAGCGCTCGATGCACTATTCTGCTCTCGCTTCTTAAACAAGATGGCCGACAGCCGGTACTGGAGTCATGCATTGAGTACCTGCGAAAGGAACAGGAGCCGGATGGCTCCTGGTTCGGGCGCTGGGGAACCAATTATATCTATGGAACGTGGTCGGTGCTGGATGCATTGGAAGTAGCCGGTGAGAGACCTGAGCAGCCGCATATCCAACGTGCTGTGGCCTGGTTGAAGCGAATGCAGCGCCCGGACGGCGGCTGGAGCGAGGGATGCTGTACTTACTATGGTCCAACATCATCGGCTTCAAGGGATTGGGAGAGCACATCATTTCAGACCGCTTGGGCCATGCTTGGGCTGTTGTCTGCAGGGGAGGTTGATTCTCCCGAGGTACGACGGGGAGCCGAGTATCTGATGCGTTCCCAACAAGATGACGGCTCGTGGAAGGATATGTCTTTTACTGCTCCTGGTTTTCCCCGTGTGTTCTATTTGAAATACCACGGGTACGACAAGTATTTTCCCTTGTGGGCCCTGGCACGGTTTCGCAACCTCCGGCGCAGAGGAACGGCTTGACAGTTCTTGGAGTTGTAGTAGCCTTGGAAATAGAGGCCCGCGGTCTGGTTGAGAAGTCGGCAATTCAAGGGGGTTCGGCCTGCCTGTCTGAAGGGATAATCGTAATAATCTCTGGGAATGGCGCGGAGAACGGACGGCTTGCCGCCGAGAATCTGTTGGGAAAAGGGGCGACGGCCTTGGTCGCATGGGGAAGTGCGGGTGGCCTACACCCTGATCTTTTGCCAGGCAGCCTGGTTCTTCCTGAAAAAATACTTTTGCCAAGTCAAACAGTCTTTGCCGTAGATGTCGCATGGCACAGACGCCTTTCTGATTGCCTTAGTGAGCACTTCAAACTTCACACCGGACCTTTGTTTCAAAGTCCTACCATCCTCACCAATCCTTTAGAGAAGGATAATTTGTTCAGACAACATAATGCAATTGCCGTGGATATGGAAAGCGCTTCCGTGGCAAATGTGGCGTGGCAGGAAAAGGTACCCTTTGTAGCAATACGATCAGTTGCCGACACGGCCGATATGATCATTCCAGCCAGCGCACTCGAAGCCACTGACGAACATGGCAGATTGCGCCTTTTGCGCCTGTTTAAAAGCCTGGCCCGGAATCCTGAAGAGATCCCCTTTATGTTTCGCCTTGGACGAAATTTTTGTGCTGCCTTGAATACCATGGCGTCAGTTCGGCGAATTGCCGGCAAAAAACTCATGGCGCCGTAAGCTCCTTTTTTGTGGAATTAATTGTTGGAACTTGGATTACACAATAGTGTGATGGTTTTAATGAGTTGATTTTTCTGATGGAGGAGTACACCAAGAGGTGATCAAAAGCAGTACAGATATATTGGGCAGAGTCCTTTCCCGCTGGGTAGATGCGGTTGTTAGGTTCGCCCCTTGGGTGTTGATTGCTGTAACTGGAGTAACAGGGCTACTCTTGTATTATACGGTTAACAACCTCGGCATCAGTACTGATACTGCAGACATGCTGTCTGAGTCGGTTCACTTTCGCCGTTTTCAAAAAGAGTATAGACGTGAATTCCCTCAATACGACAATACCATGCTGATAGTGATAGACGGAGATACTCCCGATATCGCCCATGATGCTAGTGCGGCCCTTGCAAGCCGCCTAAAACGTGAAACCGATCTATTTCAGACCGTATATTTTCCAGCGGGAGAAAAGTTTTTCCAGAAACACGCACTTTTGTATCTGAGCCCATCAGAATTAGAAGACCTGGCCGATAATCTGGCAAAGGTCCAGCCATTCCTTGCAAAATTGACCCGGGACCAGAGCCTCCGCGGGCTTTTTTCCATGATGCGTGAGGCCGTTAAAGCGGTCATTCAGGGAGAGGACATAGATTTATCGCCCCTGTTTGAAAGGATAAATGAAGCCATTGTGGCAGTGCTCGACCAGAGATTCTATGAGCTATCATGGTTGGAGCTGATGTATGGAAACAGGTCAGAACCAGACGATCGGCGGAGCTTTATTGTGGTTCAGCCGTGGCTCGATTATAGTACGCTGATTCCGGCGAAGGCTGCTATGCAGGCCGTGCAGAGTTTTGCCCGAGAACTTAAGCTAAACCGGGATAATGGGATACGGCTTCGCGTAACAGGGGACGTTGCCCTAGAATATGAAGAGATGCAGAGTGTCAGCCGTGGAGCTGTGATAGCCGGCATACTTGCCATGGCCTTAGTAGGCGTGGTGCTTTTTGTCGGTCTTGGCTCTCCGCGGCTGGTTTTTGGCACGCTGGTGACTTTGGTAATTGGGCTTATCTGGACTGCAGGATTCGCCACAGCCGCTGTGGGTCACTTAAATATGATCTCGGTCGCCTTTGGAGTTTTGTATATCGGCCTGGGGGTGGATTATGCTATACATTTCTGCCTGCGCTATAAGGAACTGAATGAGCAGGGTAATCCCTGTTCAGTAGCCATCAGCTTCACTGCCAAAGATGTAGGAAGTTCCCTGGTGCTGTGCGCCTGTACAACGGCAATCGCTTTCTATGCCTTTATTCCTACTGTATTCGCAGGAGTTGCCGAGTTGGGTATGATCTCAGGGACAGGTATGTTCATCGGTCTGTTTGTCAACATGACCATACTGCCGGCACTGCTCAGCGTGATGCCTCTTCCCCGGGAACATATTTCTCCCGAAAGGACCGCCGGGCGTTTGCTCGGTGCCCTCTTCTCCCTGCCGGTGAGCCACACTTTTGCAATCCGCACCGGAACATTTATCGTGGGTGTGGGTGCCCTTCTCCTCCTGCCTCAGGTCAAATTCGACCGTAATACACTGAATCTCCGGGATCCTGAAAGCGAGTCTGTTGCTACATTCAGAGAGCTACTTGCTCAGGGAAAGGCTTCACCTTGGAGCCTCAAGGTCCTGGCACCAAATGCTGGCTCAGCCAAGAAATACACAGACCGTTTTAGTTTACTGGACGTGGTTGATAAGAGTGTGATGCTGGATGATTTTGTTCCAAACGAACAGGATGAAAAGCTGGCCATAATTGAAGACATCGCGCTGATTATGGGGCCGGACCAGTTAAAAACTGGGAATGAAAAGCCACCTACCACTTCAGAGCAGATAGCCGAATTGGGAAATTTTGTGGCAATTCTTGAAAGTTTTTCAAAGGGGGAGACTAGTTCCCCCTTGACTATCGAGGCAAGGGGTTTGGTTGACATTCTTAGAATATTCAAAGCCCGCCTTGCTGAGAAGGAAGAGTCTCTTAAAATAAAAATGCTCAAGAGATTTGAAAGGAGTGTTTTTGCTTCGCTACCGGAACGGCTAAAGGATCTCCAGGCATCGCTTTCGGCTGGCAGGATTACAAAGGAAACCCTGCCGAAAAATCTGGTCAGAAGATGGGTTTCAGATAAGGGCTATTATCGCGTTGAAGTATTTCCCAGTGAGGATTTAAACGATGATGAGAAAATGAACCGGTTTGTTGCAGAGGTGCAGAAAGTAGCACCGGATGCAACAGGCTATCCGGTGATTATCATCGAAGCGGGCAATGCAGTGGTCACGGCCTTTCAGCAGGCATTTCTCCTATCCCTGATTGCCACTACCATCCTATTGATTATCCTTATGAAACGGAAGACCGATGCACTCCTTGTAATCCTGCTGTTGCTTCTTGCCGGCGCACTTACCGGCGCTGTCTCAGTGCTGCTTGACATCCCGTTTAATTTTGCCAACGTGATCGCACTGCCACTGATTGTGGGAATTGGAGTTGATAGCGGGATCCACATGGTTCGCCGTATGCGAACAGCACCACCTGCAAACGGTTATCTTTTAAAAACAAGCACATCTAAAGCAGTTTTGTTCAGTGGTCTTACCACTATAAGTGGTTTTGGGAATCTTGCCCTATCCCCTCATCCAGGGATGGCCAGTATGGGCCAATTGCTTTCCATCGGTATTGGTTTCACCCTTCTATGTACGTTAATCGTACTTCCGACATTGCTAAAACCCGAGTAGCATGGGCTAACACTCTTTGGCGTCAGACCGTGGAGTCAACATCATATTTTTTGTTGAACATGAAATTCCCGGGTTGCCAGTTTTCTGACTGTTTTCCATTCATTCAGGAGGGACTTGATAGACAGGGCGGTGCTTTTCGTCACAAGAGTGCGTGCCGCTTTTGATATTTCGCCTCGTTTTAGACAGGCAAGTGCATCGCCGATAGCGACCGCGAAATGCAAGAGGACACTTGAATCCCGGTAGCAATCGCTCATGCAAAGCGTGCAGTTGTCGCGGATAAGAGGCTCATTTTCGAACTCTTGTATGGAACACATCTTTGACGGCCAGTAATCACAACGCCATACGTCGAGGTTCCAGTCCAGGAAAAAGTATTTATATCCCCCAAAGCAAGGGAATATCTGGTTTTTTCCCCTGAGATATCGAATCATATCCTTCATGGATTCTGCAGGATTCAGGATGCTGAAACAGGATTTCAAGTCAAGAATTTTTTTGAATGCCACAATCAGTTCTTCCGCGCTATAATCCACAAGCGAGGATGTTTTCGAAAAGACAAGGGAAGATGAGCCTAAGGTCCTTTTGGGATAGGAAAATGTCACGGTCTCAAAACCGAGATCCCGCAAAAACAGGATGAGGCCGGGATAGTCCGTAATAAGCCTGTTGATGGTTACAGAGGCCATACTCCTTATGGAAAGGCGGCCTAAGTAGTGGTTTGCTTTCTGGATCTTGGCGCAGATGCCTGGAAGCCCCCGGTTTTTTTCGTGTTCACTGACTGAGCCGGCGTCAATAGAAATAATAATGGTTTTAAGGCCGATTTTCGAAAGGGTTTTGATCGTATCTGCATCCAGACTATAACCATTTGTACATATTGAGGGGCGAATGCCCTTTTGAACCGAATAGGCCACCATGTCATTGAGGTGTGGGTGGAGGAACGGTTCCCCACCAGAGAAAGTGAGGTATCTAACGCCTTTACGAAACAGGATATCAATGGCATTTTGCAGGTCATTTACGTCTACCATGACACCACGGCCCGCCAGTTTCTTGTTTCTTGCGTAGTTGCAAAAATCACATGTCGCATTACACAGATTGGTAACGGCAATATTGCAGACGGCAGGTCCGCCGCTTGCTACCATTTTTAATATTTCCCACAACCGGTTTTGCAGACTCATGGCCGCTTTTCCTTTGTTAACCTTTACAAACCTTGAACCCTTGCACCTGTGAACGGTTACACCGTATCAATGTTGCTGGTCTTGTGAAAAGTCCTCAAATGCGAGGCATACCTCATGGGGCTGGCAGTAATCGATCCTTGGATGTCCTGGAATCCACTGAAATCGCTGGTAAAAGAGTTTTCCCTGGTGTGGTGGTCGGGTATAGTCATAAGCTGCTAGCGGACGAAATACTTCTTGAGACGTGCCGATGTGCCGAAGATTTCCCCGTTCCGAGGGGTATAGAGAGAGGGCCTGCCGTTTGGATTTTTGTTCTGATTGGTCAAGGACAATCACTCGCTCATTTCCATTTCGAGAGAAAAAATCCTGGCTTTTAACCTTTCCATTGAAGTAGTGGTATTCGCTGAATTCCCATATCGGCGCATATTCGGTCAGTGTATTTGCGAGAAAATTGGCCGTGTCGTGATCCTGATGGGCTCCTTCATAGGCAGGGACCCACAGTAAATCGATTCTAAGCCGACGTATGGTCTGGACCAATGCATCACGGGTAGGTTTTAGGAAGCTTTTTAGCTTACGGCTTGGTATTTCGTTGAAACATATGGATTCAATCCCGAGGAGGTTTGCTACCAGCAGGGCTTCGTTCTGTCGACGTTCCAGACGGTGACCGTATCCGCTGCGCTGCCATGACCAGAGCCGTTCTCGTGAGGGGATTCCCGTGGACAGATAGAACCCGAATATTTTTGCGTTGAGGGCCCCGGCCTGGCCGATTGCCTTGAAGCAACCCACCACTTCGTCGTCCGGGTGGGGTATAAGCAAAAGGATCCGTTTTCCAAACACAGCCTTCCTCCTGTGAACGGTTAGATTTTGGCAACCCTCTGCCATACCGGTATCAGGTCCTCGGCCATTACCTGTTTCCATGAAGGCCATTCATTTTCAATGATCCTCCGCGCGGCCTGACCCATCTGTTTGCGGAGGGCCGAATCCCGCAATAAAACCTGAATCGCGTTCGCCCAGGCGCGTGGAGAATTGTCATCCATTAACATCCCGTCCTCACCGTCTCTTTTGATCAGTGCTGAAGCGCCTCCCTTTGACGGGACCAGCACCGGAAGCCCGGAGCTCTTTGCCTCGATTACCACGTTGGGACAGATTTCGATCACGGATGGAAACACGAGTGTATCGGCGCTGGCATAGAGCCATGAAAGAGTTTTTTGGGAAACAATTCCGGGAAAAGTTACCGCGGGTCCGAGAAGGTTTTTTATGTCCTGTTTCTGTCTCCCTTCACCTGCTATAATGACGTGGATGGGTTTCCCTCGATTCAACAGAAACCGGGCAGCATTGGCAAGGGTCATGACATTTTTCCCCCTGTCCACTCTTCCAGCAAAAATCAGAACAAACCGGTCCTTTTTAATACCGAAAGCTTTTTCAAGTTTACCACGATCCCTGTGTAAGGGATGGAAAAATCTTTTGTCTATGC